>JAADIL010000266.1 GCA_013151355.1 Gammaproteobacteria bacterium | reverse complement strand
CATGATGGATGACCTAGTTGGAAAAGTTTCTTTTATGCAGCTTCTGATGTTAAATGTCACCGGTCGCTTGCCGGAACGGCGTCTTGCTGATGTCACCGAGGCGGCGTTTAACTGTGTAAGCTGGCCGGATGCTCGCATCTGGTGTAATCAAATAGGAAGTCTTGCCGGCACTGCACGGGCTTCGTCCGTGGCTGGCATCTGCGCCGGTGTCCTGGCTAGCGATTCGCTCATGTATGGCGGTGGTTCTCTTATTCCAGCCGCTAAGTTCATTGTTAGCGCACTGAACAAGAAGAAACAGGGGCGCTCAACAAAAAAGATTATTGCTGCGCAGGCCAAGCGACCTGGTTCAAAACCGATGATCGTTGGCTATGCTCGTCCTCTGGCCACCGGAGACGAAAGGGTCGTGGCTATGAAACGTGTTATCGCAGATATGGGTTTCCCTGTAGGCGAGCACTTGGCTCTGGCTTATGAGGTTCAGGACCTATTGATTGAGCAGTACAATGAAAGCATGAACATCACAGGTTTTGTAACGGCCTTTTTCTCGGACCAAGGTCTGAGCATTGAAGAAATCTATCGTTTATTCAGCGCCAGTGTGATGTCAGGTGTTCACGCCTGCTATGCCGAAGCGGCCGATCAGCCAGCCAGCGCTTTTTTTTCATTGAAATGCAGTGACATGGATTACCAAGGGGTAAAAGAGCGTGAGGTTCCGAAACATGAATAAAGGCAGGAAGATACCCCCTTACATGAAAAGAGTCGTAACCTCATGAATACAGCCGAACTTATTGTGGAATTGCTTGAAGAGGCTGGAGTGGAGTACATCTTCGGCATTCCCGGTGGCGCAATTGAAGACCTCAACACTGCCTTGTACCAAAGCGACAAAATTATGCCGGTGGTGACAAAGCATGAAGAGGGGGCAGCCTTTATGGCGGACGGCTATGCCCGAGTTTCGGGTCGCCTTGGTGTCTGCTGTGCCACTGCCGGACCGGGTTCCTCCAACCTCATCACCGGCCTGGCCTCTTCCCAGGCAGACTCCATCCCGGTCTGTGCCCTTACCGGCCAGGTTGCCACTTCTGTATTTGGCAAGGGAGCGTTGCAGGAGTCTGGCTCCGAGGGGATCAATATTGTCAATGTTTTTAGCAATTTCACCAAATACAGTGGCATGTTGATTAACGAAAAACGGGCGCAGTATATGATTCAGAAATCGTTGCGCCTTGCCCTTTCCGGTCGTAGCGGGCCGGTGCATTTGAGCTTGCCCTCAGATCTCATGAAAAAAACTGTGACCAGGGATCGCAAGACGAGTCAACAGGTATCGGCTTGTTTTTTAGACCGTGATGTAGTGAATGCTGCAGTTGAGATTCTGGTAAGAGCTAAGCGACCGGTGATTGTTGCTGGTTGGGGTGTGGTACTCTCCAGAGGGGCTGACGAGCTTCAAAAACTGGCGGAACAACTTAACATTCCAGTAGCCACATCTCCAAAGGCCAAGGGCGTTTTTCCTGAATCGCATCCGCTGTCGCTAGGGGTTCTGGGATTTGCCGGTTCACAAGTAGCCGAAGATTACATTATCAAACAAGATGTAGACGTCCTGCTGGCAGTAGGCACGAGCTTCAACGAAATGATGACTGGCGGCTGGAACAAGAGGTTGCAACCTTCGCACCACCTGATCCAAATTGATATTGATGCTGAGGAGATAGGTAAAAACTATCCTGTAACCCTAGGGCTTGGCGGCGATGCCAACATTGTAATGCAGGAGATCGGTTGTACAGTGACCCGGACCGGTGCCAAGAGTTACACACGCAGTCTTTCACCCTTTCAGGAAATCAAGGATCTGAAGGCAAAGCATATAGTCTCTTACGTTTCTAAACCGGACACCCTTAATCGTTACAGCCCTGGCAACCTGGTGCGCGATTTGCAACAGAGTTGTCCTGCCGACACAATATTTTTCGCTGACATGGGCAATACCATGGCCTGGTGCATACGTCACATGGTTATAGATAAACCGTATTCATTTTTCATGGCTATGGGGTTCGGTTCCATGGGTTATGCAGTGGCAGCGCCAGTGGGCGCTAAACTAGCTGCGCCGGATAGGCCAGTTGTGACCATGGTTGGCGATGGTAGCTTCCTCATGAACGGTTTCGAGATCGCCACTGCTGTAAATTACAAAATACCAGTGGTGTGGGTGGTGTTCAACAACGCTATGCTGGGCATGGTTTATCATGGTCGGAGACTCTTTGAGCAGCCTATTCCAGAAGGGTTGCCATCCAGTTTCGAGAGAGTTGATTTCGTCAAAATAGCCGAGGGGCTTGGTGCCCAGTCCATCCGTCTTGATGGCTCGGTGTCGATCAACCGTGACTTTATGGAAGATATTTTTGCTACAGGTCGACCCACAGTGCTTGACGTCCTAATTGATGAGAATGCGGTGCCGCCGATTCACAGTCGTATTCGCACTGTGGAGAAGCTTTTTTAGTCGGAATAATGAGCTTGTCCAAAAAACAATCAGAGATCGATATTTAGGTTAAGTCTTGCGCTCTATAGAATCTATTGATATCATATTTGTCATAATAGTATGGTTTTTCTCTACATACGTTCTATTACAAAAAAAGATATTTTATATCACAAATATAAACAAAAAAATAAGCTGCTCTTAGGAAACATCTAACAATAAATAACTCACTTCTTGCAGTAAGTATAAGTAAAACTATTAATACAATGAAAAAAAAGCATTTCGTATTAGGCCATTTGATAAAGGCAATATCTGCATTCTTAATAAGAGTGCCTATTGGGTTGGGAGGTTGCACGCTTATCTTGCTTTTAATACACCTTCCGGCTTGGGCGATTGAACCGATCAAAGATTCCAATAACCTTGATGCCCTTATTGATATGAGCCTTGAGGAACTTGTAGAGGTGGAAATAAGTCTAGCTACTGGTAGCCCCAAAGATATTCGCAGTGCTCCGGCCGTTGCCACTGTAATAACAGCCAAGGATATTGAGCGTATTGGTGCTACAACCTTGGACGAGGCACTGGAAACTGTGGCGGGATTGCATGTGGGTGTCTCGACGCTCAGTCGGACAGATTCTGTCTACTCTATTCGGGGTATTCAAACAGGATTTAACCCACAAACTCTCATGTTGATTGATGGTATTCCACTTTCTATATTATTTACTGGTGGACGCCCGAGCACCTTTCGTCTACCAGTAGAGAGTATCTCCCGTATTGAGGTGATACGTGGTCCAGGCTCCGCCATATACGGAGCCGATGCTTTTAGCGGTGTTATCAATATCATCACCAAGAACGGCAGGGAAATTAACGGTTTCACTACGGGTGGACGCTATGGGTCTTTTAATAGCTATGATGCCTGGTTGCAACACGGTGAAAACTATATGGGGTGGGATGTGGCTCTGAGCCTGGAGTATCAGCAGAGTGATGGTGACCGCGGTCGAATTGTAGATGCCGATCTGCAAACCATGTTAGATGGGAAATTAGGCACCGCCTCGCTTGCTCCCGGGCCGCTGGAAAGAGACTACAAAATTTTGAATACTAATCTCAAAGCGACAAAGGGCAATTGGGTTATCGGGTTCTGGAGCTGGCTGCAGAATGATGCAGGTGAGGGCGCAGGCATTGGACAGGCTTTGGACCCTGTCGGAACAGAAAATGTGGATCTTTACCTTGCTGATGTCAGCTATAGAAATGACGAGCTTGTACGCGATTGGGATCTGGGTTTGCGTTTATATTATCTGTATAACAAAAATGATTCAAAATTTATGTTGTTTCCTCCTGGAGCAACGTTGCCCATTGGCTCGAATGGCAATTTCGATTTCTTTACTCCAAACGTGCCGGTGGTCACTTTTACCGATGGAGCATTCGGTGCTCCAATCATAATTGACAAACAAAGCTCTATTGATTTTACGGCCTTCTACTCCGGTTTCAATAAGCACTACTTGCGTATTGGTGCTGGATACAAACTACTTAAAGAGGATACCGAAGAACGCAAAAATTATGGTCCGGGCGTACTTGACGGAACAGAAGGTGCTGTTGACGGGACCCTAACGGATGTCACAGATACTAAATATGTTTTCATGGGAAATCAATCCCGCAAACTCTGGTTCATTTCTTTGCAGGATGAGTGGTCTTTAGCCAGACGCTGGGAACTGACCGCAGGGGTGCGCTATGATGCCTACTCGGACTTTGGTCATTCCATCAATCCACGTGCCGCTCTTGTCTGGGAGACTCGCAATGACCTGAATACAAAGCTCCTCTATGGCCGTGCCTTCCGGCCTCCATCTTTCAGTGAGTTGTATCTTCAAAATAATCCAACTGCTGTTGGCAATGAGAACCTAGATCCCGAAACCATTGAGACTCTGGAGCTGGTTTTTGACTATAAGCCAACCAGCCACTTGCGAACCATCTTAAGTCTGTTTTACTATGATGTAGAAGGCCTCATAGACTTCGTGGAAGACCCGGGGGGAACCAAAACAGCACAAAACTACAAAAACCAGAAAGGGCATGGTCTTGAGGTTGAACTGGACTGGGATATCACGAACAAACTTAGTTTACGTTCCAATTTTGCCTATCAGCGCTCCAAAGATAAGGACAGTGGCGAGATCACTCCTGATGCACCGGAAATGCAGTTTTATATCAACCCGTACTGGACTTTTTTGCCAGACTGGTCAGTTGACAGCCAATTCTACTGGATAGCTGGACGCCACAGGGCCGCAGCCGACACCCGGCCTGATATCAAAGATTATTCTCTGGTTAATCTCACCCTGCGCCGCAAAAATATTGACAAACACTGGGATATGGCATTTGCGATTCGGAATCTTTTTGACGAAAATATCCGGGAACCAAGCGATGGAAAGATCCCAAATGATTACCCTATGAAAGGGCGAAATCTATGGGCTGAAGTGCGGTATAAATTCTAAAATTTTTAGTTTTTAGTTTTTTTAAATATTAATTATAGGTTTACAGTTTGTTACTTTGTTATTATAGAACAGTTAAGAAACAGCAGGTTCAAC
>JAADIL010000199.1 GCA_013151355.1 Gammaproteobacteria bacterium | reverse complement strand
GTTCCGGGTCGAAATGAATGTACGCCCCCACTTCAAGTATATGGGCGCGAGTTTCACCCTGTCATTGGCCGGAAAACTGGATAAAACCTGAAAAACATAAACCTCTGGATTCCGGCTAAAAACAGGCCGTGACGGGAGATTAAAAATCTGATGTGCGCGAGCTTCAGTGTAGGGTGGGCATGTTTTTTTGCCCACGCGGATGTCGAATCACCGCGTGGGCACAAACTACGTGCCCACCCTACGGCTGTCAAAATGATAATTATGTTTTACAAACCAAGTGTTAATATTTAACAAAAAGAGAAAACCGGAATGCCACCAGTATCACATCCTTTTCTGAAAGGGAGACTCATATGTTATATCAACTATGTAGATCATGCGCCTCCACATATCCACGTGAAGTATCAACAAGACGTAAGCAGTTATAGAATTGATATCAAGACAGGGAAATGGCTTCAACCAGGAAAATCATTACCAAATAATTTACGGAAGCTTATTGAAGCCTGGGTTGAAGTTCACAAAATGGACCTGCTGATTCAGTGGAATAACGCACAAAGCAGAATTCCAGTAACAATTGTAGGTTGAGGTACATATTATGTGGAAAGCATTAGAAACGCATTTAAATTCGCCAAATTTTGTACCTGAAAAAGGAATTCTCAAAGCTGAATATATTGAAGAGTATATTCTTGAAATATGGTTTGAAGAAGATAAAGATGTATCAATATATAGACTGGATTTTTTTCCAATACTCTCAACTGAAGATTCAGGTAAAGCATTCAAACCACTATTAGACAAAGAGTGGTTTAGTCAGGTTGTTGGGCGAAATAATTTAACCTGGTTCGATCCTGATTCAGGAGATTACAATGAAAATGCAATTGATATATCTGCTGAAGCGACTAAATGGTTTTGCAAAAAATATGGAATCGTCGTAAAAACATAACAAACCGCATCCACCTCCGCATTGTTTGAATGATCCCTTTCGCTACGCTATGGTGCACAGGTTATGCAAATCGTTAACGCTCCCCGGGAGATTAAAAAAATAGTTTCAACACCCGTTTCAATTAAAAGGATGCAACGAATCGAAACCGGGGGTGTATACTCGCTCCCCCATACAATTATCAACAGCAGTGATGATAATTTTTTCGGTATTTCACGTCAGTAAAAAACTGCGGCAACAATAAATCAGCGAGTTTTTCTCGCCAGGCTTTACTCATTAAAGGAGACCACAATGCCAATACCCGCGTATATGTCTGTTGAAGGCGTCACTCAAGGGGAATGATTACCGAAGGTGCGCTGTCGGAAGACAGTGTCGGTAGTCTGTATCAGGAAGGTCATGAAGACCAGTTTATTGTTCAGGCCTTTGAACACAACATCATTATTCCTCGCGACCAACAAAGTGGACAACCCTCCGGGTTGCGCGTACATCAGCCGTTGAAAATCACCAAGGTATTTGATAAATCGTCCCCGCTGCTTTATCAGGCACTGGTCACGGGTGAAAGCCTCAACTGTGAAATCAACTGGTATCGCACATCATCTGAAGGTGCAGCAGAACATTATTTCACACAACTTCTGGAAGGTGCTGTGGTGGTTGACATAAAGTCAATCATGCCGAATTGCCAAGACCCGACCCAGGCCCACTTTACTCACCTGGAAGAAGTGTCATTCAGCTACAGCACGATTACCTGGACGCATGAAATTGCGGGCACGGAAGGCTCTGATGACTGGCGCATTGGCCCGGGTGGCGGCTAGTCCGTTCAATGCTTTCAAACCAGGTCCTGACCGGCCTGGTTTGAAATATTGAAAGTGCATTTCATAATGGCAAATTATAAAACGGCTTTTCAAAATACTGCCATTACTCTGGCTGTGCTTTTGCTTGCTGCCTGTGCATCCCAACCAGACAAACTGGAAGTCGCTCCGGAAGAGTGGAAATTCAAGGACCGGGCTATTTATCTGGAATTCAGAGCACCGGCAGACCTGAATGCGTATAACGGCCGACCGCATGCCCTGGCCATTGGCATTTATCAGCTAAACGACCCGAACACATTCTCTGGTCTTGGCGCTACGCGTGAAGGCGCTGTAGAACTGCTGGGGAAAGGTAAAATTGACGACACGATTGTTCATTTTACCCGCATTACCGTACAACCCGGGGAACACAAAAGTATCGTACTGAATCGCGCGGAAACAGCTCAGTACGTCGGGATGATCAGCGGCTATTTTGGGCTCAGCCCGACAAATGATGTCGCGCTGTTCCCGATTCCGGTCAAGGCCAGCAAACGGGGCCTGGTTGAAAACAGTCTGGCCGCCATCAAGCTCATCGCTGATGAAGCCAAAGCCAATCCCGACGATTTGTATTTAAACATTAACCTGGGTCGCGACAGCACCAAACAAATGACCACCGTAAAACCTCTGAACAGAGCTGGCATCAAAGAGAAAAAACGTAAAAAACCTGAAGAACCGAAAGAACCTGTCAACAAAACGCCATAAATTTTTGAGGGATTACATACTGTGGATGGCTTAAAACCAATATTCTGGCATCAGGGACTCTTCCTGCAACCACAACATTTTCAGCAATCTGATTTATATCATCGTTCATTGCTGACGCCCTATCAGCAACACCTGCAACCACATTTTTGGGGTGTGTGCGATATGGAGCTGGTGAAAACCTCTCTACAACATCGTACCTGTGAAATTGCCAATGGCAGCTTCCTGTTTCAGGACGGGGCCTATGTCACCCTTCCTGACAATGGCATCGTTTCCAGTCGTTCTTTTGACGAGGCCTGGGTTGAAACCGACAAGCCATTCACGATCTATATCGGGTTACGCAAACTCAATCCTCACGAGAATAATGTCACGACGGTTGATAACCTGGCCAATGTTTCCAAAATAAAAAGCCGTTATCTGACCTTGTCCAATCCCCAGGACACAAAAGATATCTACAAGGAAAGTCCGGTTGCCCATGTGAAATATCTCACCCATGTCATGCAGATCGTCTGGGAAACCGAAAAAGAGGACATGGATCAATTTTTGCTTATCCCCATCGCACGCGTTATTCGTGAAGGTGACGCGATTGTTTATGACAAGACCTTTAGTCCACCGGTTGTCAGCCTGAATGCCGCACCCGAACTGTTGAGTCGGATCAGGGAAATCCGCGACGAGATCACCGGCCGGGCGATGCAACTGAGCGGTTACAACACCCCTGGCAAGGAAACCAATAAATACGACGCCACATTGATGCGTTATATTCTCGCCCTGCGTTCACTGAGTCGTTACATCCCCAAACTTTTTCACAACACGGAAGACGGAGCCCTGCATCCCTGGCATGTCTATGGCGTGTTGCGGGAACTGGTCGGTGAAATCAGCACGTTTACTGACAGTGTCAATATGCTGGGTGAAACGAGCACGGGTGAACGTCTGGTACCCGCCTACAATCACTCTCAACTTGGCGAGTGTTTTCAGGCAGTGCATACCCTTATTTCACATTTGCTCAATCAAATTACCGTAGGACCACAGTACCTGGTTGAGATGGTGTTTGACGGCACTTGTTACACAACACCCGTCCCTCCTGAATTTTTTGAATCACGTTATGATTTTTATTTAATGGTCAGCACCCAACAACGTTTTCAGGACGCCCAACAATCATTATTGACATCGGCCAAACTGGCCTCACGCGAGACGGTTCAAACACTGGTCGAAAGATCCTTGCCAGGCGTGGGCATTATCAACATCGCCACCCCGCCCTCAGAACTTCCGCGCCGACCGTCAACCGCCTATGTGCGTCTGGACGTTCATGATGAACAGTGGGCATCCATTGAACGTCATCGTGATATTGCCCTGCTGTGGGAAGATGCCCCTGAAGATGTTTCCGTTGAATTAGTGGTTGTCAGGAGATAAAGGGATGCGGCTTGTTGATTGTTATATCGATACCATTTTGTTCACCCGGGCCTTGTCTGGTCGTATTGCCCTGGACAATCCGTCATACGACGAATTACACGAAACATATTTAAAACTTTTCAGTGATGCGGAAATTCTGGCCAACAATGCAGGCCACAATACCGATACGTTTAATGCTGGCAAGTTTGCGGTGGTTGCCTTTATTGATGAAGTGATCTTGTGTTCAGCCTGGCCCAATAAATCTGCGTGGCAAAAAATGCCCCTGCAACGCAAATATTTCGGTACCACCAATATTGGCGCAGAGTTTTATGATCACCTGAACAAGCTGAGCAAACATGGACCGGACAAGGATGTCCGCGAAGTATTTTCGTTATGCCTTGGCCTGGGTTTCAAGGGCAAATACTTCAGTCTTGATGATCGCCCGAAATACGAAGAAATAAAGGCCTTTAATCTGGGTGTGTTACTGCCCGATGAAGCCAGGGGCAACATCGACAAAACCATTCTGTTCCCTCTCGCCTGGGGGGAAGCCGCATTGACGGGCAAAGGCAGTTTTATACCTCGCCTGAATGTATTACCCGCCGTCATCGGTATCCCGCTCGGTGTATTTTTGGTAACCGTGGTCATTTATCATTTCATGATGAGCAGTCAGCTTGATGCCATTATCTCAGCCGTTAAATTCTAGGATTCTGGTTTAATTATTATGTGGAAAAAAATCCTCAGATTTTTAATGTGGCTCATCATTATTGCACTGATTTCGGGAATCGTGATCGGCGCAACCATCCTGCTTGGCCGCCCCATTATAGAGGGGGTTTATGCCCTCGGCGTTATTTTCGGAATTTGGCTGCTGATTATCATCATCCGCAAAATGATCATCCGGATGCGCGCCAAAGCACAGGTGAATCGCATCCTGAACCAGGGAACAGCCGACGAGCCATCAGATTTGGGAATGAATGATTCCCAACTGTTGAAAGAACTCCGGGGCGGCTGGTCCAAAGCCCTGACAACACTCAAAAAATCCCGGCTAAAACTGAAAGGCAATCCACTTTATGTATTGCCCTGGTACATGGTCATTGGCAAACCCCGATCCGGTAAAAGTACGGCACTGAAAAATGCCAAACTGCTGTTACCCGACATTGATTTACCCAAACAAACAGAAGGCTCTACGCTCAACCTCGCCTGGTGGTTATACGAAGAAGCCATCGTAATCGATACGGCGGGTCGTTATGCCGTGCCGGATGACGAAACCCGTGACCGTAAAGAATGGGCAACGCTGCTTGGCATGCTGGCACGTCACAAACAAAAAGAACCCATCAATGGTCTCGTGGTGGTGGTAACGGCTGACCGTTTGCTCAATGACAATGAAGACAGCCTGATGGAAGAAGGTCGTCAGGTCCGTGCCTCCATCAATGAGCTGATGGAAAAACTGGAAGTCCATGTGCCCATTTATTTGATGGTCACCAAGTGTGACCTCATCGACGGTTTTTCCAGTTGGTGTGAGTACGTACCGGAAAAATCCCTGTTACAGCCCATGGGTTTCCTTAAAGAAGAGCAAGGTGGCGATATCCACGCCGTTCTGGATCAGGCGCTGGACAGCGTACTGGACCGCATGAAGGACCTGCGCCTGCTGATGCTGGAACGCAGCCAGAATGTCGATGACTGCCTGCTCACCCTGCCCCGCAACATGGAAAAATTACGCGCGGGTCTGCATGCATTTATCAACGCCGCATTAAAAGAAAACCCCTATCAGGATACCCCCAAATTCCGGGGACTTTATTTCAGTTCCGGCCAGCAAAATATTGCCGAGCGTGACGGCAGTACCACAGCACGCAACCACGGCATGTTTTTACAACAGTTGTTTACCCGGGTCATGCCTGCTGACCGTGGCCTGCTGGATACCCTGCCCAGTGCCGCCCGCCTGCGCCGGGCTGCCTTGCAATACAGCCTGAGTATTGGCGGCGGCCTGACCCTGTTTGCCTTTATTGCACTGACGGTACTGTTCACCAGTGATCATACCCGCCTGAAAGAAATTCAGTCTGCTTACAGTTCCATTGATCTCCAGCAGAAGGGTATCAATGAGCAGGTATATGCCCTGAATAACCTGCGCAACCTGATCCTCGAACTGGGCAACGAAGAAGACGCGTGGATCATTCCCTGGCCCGGCAATTTTTCCCGCTCTGCACAGCTTGAAAAGCTGATCGCTGCCTACAATGAACAGTTCGATCAACAAATCCTCGCTGCACTGGACAAACCCCTCAAAAAAACCATCGCTACGCTGGAGCCAGAAGTGACCAGCGACATGGCAGGTGGTTTGATTCGACGGATTAACCTGATCAAAACACGCATGCAGGGCAACCCCGACGTCTCGCTTGATGATAAACCCGCTATTTCCTACGAATATCTGATGGTCGCCAATAACCGCTTCGACCGCGATACTGCCCTGCTGTTTAAT
>JAADIL010000160.1 GCA_013151355.1 Gammaproteobacteria bacterium | reverse complement strand
ACATTGTTCGCGATGAAAAATCTTGTTTGAAGATATCGGAATACATAAAAAACCAATCCATTAAAACGGCAGGATGATGCGTATTATGAAGAAACCTGCTGATTATTTGTGGCAGGAAATTTTAGCCAGGGATATACCCGTAGCGATTGAGATTTAGGCCACTCATTGCACGCCCTCTTCATTCCATGGCTGCGTTGAAATTCCTCACAATAGACTGGCTATTATTCGTCATTTCGCCTTGCCATGGAATAAATATGACGCACATTGAACACCTAAATCTCAAACGCTACGGGTATAGTTGAAATGATTGTATTATTTACCGACTTTGGCAGCGATGGCCCCTATGTGGGACAGATGAAGGCGGTACTTGCGCAGCAGGTGCCCGAAACCCCGGTTATTGACCTGCTGCACAATGCACCACGTTTCAATGCCCAGGCCTCGGCACATTTACTGGCGGCATACATTTCGACATTTCCTGCCGATAGTGTGGTGCTTGGTGTTGTGGACCCCGGCGTGGGTGATGAGCAACGCAAAGCCATTGCCATCAACATTGCGGGACGCTGGTATGTGGGGCCGGCAAACGGTCTGTTTGATGTGCTGGCCGCACGGGCAATGATGGCGCAGCACGATGTTACGTGTTGGGAGATTACCTGGCGACCGGAAAATTTGAGCAACAGCTTTCACGGCCGTGATTTGTTTGCACCCGTAGCTGCCCGTCTGGCTCGCGGTGAAATGCCACCGGGTGTGCAGATTGACTGGCCAGTGTCTGTCGCTACGGCCAGGGCCAGTGATTTATTCGAGCTGATATTCATCGACCATTATGGCAATGCGATCACCGGTATACGTGCCGCTAATATGGATTCAGCCGCCTGCCTGAGAACAGGTGACCGTATTATTCTGCGCGCAAACACTTTTTCTGATGTTGCTGTGGGGCAGGCCTTTTGTTATGAAAACGCCAACGGGCTGATGGAAATCGCGATTAACCAGGGCAATGCGGCCCATGGGCTGGGTCTTTCAGTCGGCACCCGCGTGGCGACTCATGGATGATGCCCTGGGAATGCGCACGTGAGGAACGCGCACGTTCCCAAGGTGTTAGCGGCATGCTGCCTGCTCTGTTACCATCAGCGCTTCCACAAAAATAATCCGAAAATAACTCATTAATCAAAACATGACTGACACAGAACACGCTGACTGTAACCGGTCACTCCTGATTTATTTGCTCTTTACTGCTGTGATCAGCGGCGCTTTGGTGATGCTGGTTCAGGTTTTGGGCTCTCGCGTGGTCGGGCCGTTTTTCGGGGTTAGCCTGTTCGTCTGGACCTCTCTGATTACGGTGACTTTGTTGGCGCTGTCCGGCGGTTATGCCATAGGTGGCATATTGTCTGATCGCTTTCAACGGCCGGAAGTATTATACGGCATTATTTTTACCGCCGGTTTACTGGTCCTGTTGATTCCCCTGTTAAAAGGCCCGGTGCTCAAGGCCTGTTTGCCACTGGGTTTGCGCGGTGGTGCCTTTGCCAGCACGCTGATTTTGTTTGGGCCGGTATTGTTACTGCTGGGTTGTGTTTCACCCTATCTGGTTAAACTTACGGCATCCAGACTGAAAAATATCGGCCGTGTAGTGGGCGGTTTGTATGCCTTGTCAACGCTTGGCAGTACGGCTGGCACGGTGGTTACCGGGTTTGTATTGATTGCCTATTTGAGTGTGGACCAGATTTTCGCACTGGCTGGCGGGTTGTTGATCACTCTGTCGGTGATTTATTTTGTTGCATTCCAGCGGCGCTGGACGGCCCTGCTGGTCCTGATTTTCCCCTTTTTGCTTTATCAGCCACAAACACCAGTATCACGTACCATGGCCGATGGTACCCAGGTGGATCTGGTGCACCGTGTGGATAATTACTACGGTGACATCAAAGTGGTGGATTACAGCTATGGCAAGGTGCGCTATCGGGAAATGATCATCGACGGCATGATTCAGGGCGGTATTGATCTGGCGGATAATCAGTCCATTTATGAATATAATTATTTTATCCAGTTTTTGTCGTACATGCTGGCTCCCGAAGGCAAGCAATGTCTGGTCATTGGTCTGGGCCTGGGAGCAATACCCGGCTGGTATGAAAAACAGGGCATTAGCTGTGATGTCGTTGATATTAACCCGGCTGTTGTTGATATCGCGCGGGACTATTTTAATTTTCAGCACACAGGTGATTTATTTATCGAAGATGCGCGCTATTATTTAAACAGCACTGACCGTCGTTATGACTATATCGTGTTAGATGTTTTTAATGGTGACGTAACGCCTGCTCATCTGTTGAGTGTCGAAGCGCTTTCCCTGATGCGTGACCGTCTGCTGCCGGGCGGTGTGCTGGCGGTGAATTTGATTGGTAGCCTGGAAAAAGAAACCTACATGACGGCTTCGGTCATCAAAACATTGCGCTCGGCATTTGATGAGGTGGGCGTGTTTCCAGCCTTTGACCAACAAAAATCCGAGACCGGTATTGGCAATATTGTGCTCATGGCCTACCAGGGCCCCGTACGCAGTTTGCGGAGGGGGAATGCCAACTTTCAAACACATGCCAGTGTGCAGAACATGGTGTCGGCCAATCTGGGGCGACAGTTTGAATTCCCGCCGGACACTCCTGCCATTGTGTTAACGGATGATTACAATCCCATTGATTTTTTCGATGGTTGGCTGCGTGAAACCGTACGTGGCATGATCCTGCAAACCACGGACTGGGATATTCTCATTAGCTGATTTTCCGGCTGTTTTCCCGGGAGATTTTTCGGTTAATTTTCTTTCTGATTTTCCTTCCTGATTTTTAACGGGCACACAATCTGTCTGCTATGCTCAGCTTTGGTGTTGTTCCGCCGATAGTGTAGAAACTCCTGAACAGGGAGCCTCTGACTCACGCCTGGGCATCTGAATATGACCGAAAAATCTCCCCGCCAACCGGTGCTGCTGGTCATCCTTGATGGCTTCGGGATTAATCCTGGCAACCTGAACAACGCAGTAGCCCAGGCAAACACACCACGTCTTGATCACTATTTTTCCCGTTATCCGCATACCTTGTTGCAGGCCTCTGGCAGTGCCGTGGGATTACCCGATGGTCAGATGGGCAATTCAGAAGTGGGGCATCTCACCATTGGTTGTGGCGATATTGTGCAACAGGACCTGGTGCGCATTGACGAATCCATCAGTAACGCCCATTTTTTTGATAATGCCGTGCTGACTGCTGCCGTTGAGTCTGCGCGTAACAGTGAACGCCCGCTACATCTGATGGGCCTGGTATCAGACGGTGGTGTGCACAGTCATATTTCGCACCTGCTGGCGCTGGTGGAATTGTGCCGCCGCAATGGTGTGCGTCCGGTACTGCACATGTTCACCGACGGCCGCGACACACCACCCAGATCCGCATTGCGTTATTTACAAAAAATTGAACCGGCCTTGCAGGCGGCCGGAGGCAGTATCGCCACAGTGTGTGGCCGTTATTACGCTATGGATCGGGACAATCGCTGGGAGCGTATTATTCAGGCCTGGCGGGTTATTGTGCGTGCGGAAGGGGAGAGTGCCGACACTGCCAAAGCCGCCATCGATGCGGCCTATGCGGCGGACATTAATGACGAATTTATTTTGCCGACCGTCATCAATGGTGGCGAGTCCACACAATGGGGCGATGCGGTGGTGTTTTTCAACTTTCGCAAAGACCGGGCACGGCAACTTACTTCTGCGTTGTACCGGCCCGAATTTACCCATTTTGACCGGGGTGATTTCAGTCCGCTCAATGTTACCTGCATGACCGAATATGACGAATGGTATCACCTGCCCTTCGCTTTTCGTCAGGAACGGCCACGCACCACCCTGACCGAGGTGGTGAGTTGCGCGGGCCTGCGCCAGTTTCATTGTGCCGAAACCGAAAAATACGCCCACGTTACCTATTTTTTGAATGGTGGCAGGGGAGATGCCTTTGCAGGTGAAGATCGAGGAATCATCGATTCACCCAAAGTCGCCACCTACGATTTACAACCGGAGATGAGCGCTGACAAAGTAGCCGATGCTGTCATCGACGCTGTGCACAGTGAAGACTATGCCTTTATTGTGGTGAACTTTGCCAATGGTGACATGGTGGGACACAGTGGCATTATTGCTGCTGCAATTACCGCTGTGGAAACGCTGGATCGTGAGGTTGGCCGTGTGCTGGATGCCGCGAGTGCAGCAAACTGGTCGGTGCTGCTCACTGCCGATCATGGCAACTGTGAAGAAATGGTGGCCCCGGTCAGCGGTGAGGCGCAAACGCAGCACACCGTTTACCCCGTGCCATGTCTGATTCTGGATGAAACCTCATGGCAACTTGCCATCGGTGCAGGTCTCAGTTCCATCGCCCCTACCGTGTTGCATTTGTTGGGGTTGCCCGTACCGAATGCAATGACGGGGCGCTCGTTATTGCTGAAACCGCTTTCCCGCTGAGATGACTACACTATAGCCCTGGCTTGTATGCTTATATCTTTTTCAGATTAATAAATAGAAATAAATAAGTTTCAATGATAAATTATCCAGGATAAAGTTAGTCTACTCCTTGCTCCTCAAGCCGTTCCAGACAAGCCCTTCTCCAGACTTGTTTGAGCTTTTTGAAAGATTTGGCCGTTACCTCCCCTCCCTCGGTAGCGGTTTTTTTTGTCCGGGTTTTTGTGTGTGATGTGGTGACGGACTTATTTTATGACCCTGTGGTTCGTGGTCGGGAAGGCGGCTTTATATAACAAAAAGATATTTGGGTATAAATAAATATCACTTCCAGAGAAAAGCAAAGCTTGCTAAATTGGACGCACTTCCAAACAAACCCCCCATTTTGTTTGAACCCGACCGCGCTGCCGCTTCATTGGCATCGCGGTTTTTTTTGCTCGCAGGGTTTGCAATTCGTTGATTTCAGGCAAGCCCGGTGATCGGGTAAAAACATCGGCGTGACAGCAAAGCTTTGTCTGCTTGACAGAGCGAAGCTGCGCCTCGTCTGAAGCGCCTGGTTTTGGTGAAACCTCTGGACACTGGCCTTCGCTGGTGTGACGTTAATTTCTTTGGATTTAGTTCTCCGCAGCTTGCTGTGGGGTCGTTTATTGATCACTAATTTTCACTGCAAATGATGCAAAGAATCGCAAAGGAACCCCTCCTGTCTTCGTGTTCCTTGCGTGCACGTCCCTTAACAAAAAGCGGTGTGTCGCAGGTTGGTGGTGAGCTTGCGAACCCCAACGGAACCGGTGATGGGGTTCGCAAGCTCA
>JAADIL010000041.1 GCA_013151355.1 Gammaproteobacteria bacterium | reverse complement strand
TAGTTGTTGCGTGACTTCGTCTGGTTATTTGACTCAAATAACAGAATTATCAGGGCCTTGCTTCGGTGAGGCTTTTCTGTGTTTGGGTAAAAATTGGCACTTGCAGGATTTAGGTGGCAGGAGGCTACAGGTGCCCGCAATTCTTCGATTTGTTACCCGGTTTGGGTCTGACTGGTATGCAGTTGCAAGGAATGGCTTGTGTTGTATGGCTTCCTGGTCCGGATTTGACCATTTTGACCGATAAAACGGGGCGCGTCTTTTTGCGTTGTGCCCACCCGGAACTGGCCCTGGTGAGAAACCGGCAATGTTTCAGATAACACAGCGTTGAAGGTGTAACTATAAATGTGAAGATGCTCCCCAGCCCGGACTCGAACCAGGGACAGGCTGATTAACAGTCAGCTGCTCTACCAACTGAGCTACTGGGGAACAGCAAATCAAGCGGGCGTATGTTAACTGCGGGCCTGGTATCGGTCAATAGACGTTGTGCTTTTTTAAGCATGTTGGCCTTAAATATTAACGACGGACTCAATGCGATCCAGTGCCCGGGTCAGGTTTTCCATACTGGTGGCAAATGACAGTCGCACATACCCCGGTGCTCCAAAGGCTGAACCGGGGATGAGTGCTACACCGGATTCGCTGATGAGGTGTTCGGTGAAGGCCATGTCGTCAGCCAGGCCCAGTGCGGCAATGGCTTCCTGACAGTTGGGGAAACTGTAAAACGCACCTTGTGAAGACAGGCACCGGATGCCTTTCATGGCGTTGAGCCGACCCAGTACGTAGTCATGGCGCTCGCGGAAGGCGGCAACCATGGTCTGAATACAGGTTTGGTCACCGTCCAGCGCCGCCAGTGCTGCGGCTTGTGAAATGGACGCAGGGTTGGAGGTACTTTGTGACTGGATTTTTTTCATGGCGCTGACCAGCCACTGGGGGCCCCCGGCGTAACCGATACGCCAGCCAGTCATGGAATAAGCCTTGGAGACGCCGTTGAGTACCACCGAGCGCTCAAACAGTGCCGGACACAGGGTGACAATATTGGCAAAGGGTTCGCCAGTGAGGCTGATGTGTTCATAGATATCGTCGGTGACGACGATGATGTTTTCATGCTGTGCCAGCACCGCACCCAATGCCTTGAGTTCATCCTGGCTATAGCTCACGCCTGTGGGATTGGAAGGGCTGTTGATGACCATCATGCGGGTTTTGGGCGTGATGGCCGCTGATAATTGTTGAGGAGTAATTTTGAAGTCGGCTTCGATGCCCGCTGCAACGATCACCGGTACTCCTTCGGCCAGGCTCACCATGTCCGGGTATGAGACCCAGTAAGGCGCAGGGATGATGACTTCGTCACCCGTGTTGAGCAGTGCCTGAGTCAAATTAAAGAAACTGTGTTTGCCTCCACAGGACACCAAAATCTGTTCCATGGAATACGTCAACTGGTTGTCGCGTGAAAATTTGCGCGCCACTGCCGCCTTCAGTTCCGGTGTGCCGTCCACTGCCGTGTATTTGGTATCACCGGCGTTGATGGCTGCGATGGCCGCTTGTTTGATGTGTTCCGGGGTGTCGAAATCAGGCTCACCGGCACCGAGGCCGATGATGTCTTCTCCCGCGGCCTTGAGTGCATTGGCTCGTGCGGTGATCGCCAGCGTCGGCGAAGGTTTGATGTTTTGCACCCGGTGGGACAATTGCTCAGATAACGGTTTGCTCAAACGAAATTCCTCAAGTGTTAATCACATGTGACAGATTATTAGCGACAGCCCAATTAGGGTAATATACTCGATTGAACCTGGCGCACGAAAGAGTATGACAAAAAGATTTGAACTGGAGTCAGAATTTGAACCCGCTGGTGATCAGCCCTCGGCGATCAAATTACTCATCGAGGGCATTGAGGCAGGTGAAGCAGGGCAGACCCTGCTGGGTGTCACCGGCTCCGGCAAGACCTTCACCATTGCCAATGTGATCCAGGCCGTACAGCGCCCGGCGTTGATTATGGCCCCCAACAAAACCCTGGCGGCGCAGCTTTACGGTGAAATGAAAGAATTTTTTCCGCGCAACGCGGTGGAATATTTTGTTTCCTATTACGATTATTATCAGCCTGAAGCCTATGTGCCTTCCTCGGACACCTTCATCGAAAAAGACGCCTCGGTGAACGAACACATCGAACAGATGCGCTTGTCTGCCACCAAGGCACTGCTGGAACGCAAGGATGTGATTATTGTTGCCACAGTGTCGGCCATTTATGGCCTGGGTGATCCTGAGTCGTACATGAAAATGCTGCTGCACCTGTCGCGCGGAGAGACTATCGACCAACGCAATATCCTGCGTCGTCTGGCTGAGCTGCAATATAAGCGCAATGACGTGGAGCTGCACCGGGGCACTTATCGCGTGCGTGGCGACGTCATCGATATTTTTCCTGCTGACTCTGATCGTGATGCAGTGCGCGTGGAATTGTTTGGCGATGAAATTGACAATATCGCGTATTTTGATCCACTGACGGGCGAAGTGCTGCAACGGGTGCCACGGATCACCGTTCATCCCAAGACCCACTATGCCACACCGCGCGCCACGGTGTTGCATGCCGTAGAGCAGATCAAACTCGAGCTGCCGGAACGTCTTGGTTATTTTTATGAAGAAAATAAACTGGTGGAAGCGCAACGTCTGGAACAGCGCGTTAAATATGATATCGAAATGATGCTGGAACTGGGTTATTGCTCAGGGGTGGAAAACTATTCGCGTTATCTGTCAGGGCGCGAAGCGGGTGATCCGCCGCCGACGCTCATCGATTATTTGCCCAAAGAGGCCTTGCTGATTCTGGACGAGTCCCACGTTACCGTGCCGCAGATCGGTGGCATGTACAAAGGGGATCGTGCACGCAAAGAGAACCTGGTGCAATACGGTTTTCGCCTGCCATCTGCGCTGGACAACCGGCCGCTGCGTTTTGATGAATTTGAACACATGATGCCGCAAACCATTTTTGTCTCGGCCACGCCCTCTGTCTACGAAGCTGAACATTCCGGTGCTGTTATCGAGCAAGTGGTGCGGCCTACCGGCCTGCTGGACCCGGTGATCGAAGTGCGTCCGGCGACAACGCAAGTGGACGACTTGCTATCAGAAATTCACAAACGCACCGCTGTGAACGAACGTGTACTGGTTACCACACTCACCAAACGCATGGCTGAAGATCTTACTGATTATCTGGGTGATCACGATGTGCGTGTGCGTTACATGCATTCGGATATTGAAACTGTGGAGCGCATGGAAATTATCCGTGACCTGCGTCTGGGTGAGTTTGACGTGTTGGTGGGCATCAACCTGCTGCGCGAAGGGCTGGATATGCCCGAGGTGTCGCTGGTGACCATTCTTGATGCAGACAAAGAGGGGTTTCTGCGCTCAGAGCGTTCACTGATTCAGACCATTGGCCGTGCCGCCCGTAACGCCAATGGCAAGGCAATTCTCTACGGTGACCGCATTACGAATTCCATGCAAAAGGCCATCGACATCACCGAGTCACGTCGTGTAAAACAACAGGCTTATAACGAAGAACACGGCATCACACCCACCACCATTCGCAAGCAAATTGCCGATGTCATGGAAGGGCGAAGTGGTAAAGGGTACAACCGGCTCAGGCCGGGCGAGTTTGCCAAAGTGGCCGATGAAATGGCTGAGTATGCGGCAATGACATCCGCGCAACTGGCGCAACGTATCGCGCAGCTGGAAAAGAAAATGTACCAGCATGCGCAGGACCTGGAGTTTGAAGATGCCGCCCGGGTGCGTGATGAAATCACCCACATTCAGGAAAATGCCATGGGTATTACCTAGGTATTACGCATTCGGTCTGATCCCGTCCGTCAGGCACTTGTCACCGCCACCTGCTTTCGGGTAAAGTGTGCGGCCTCTACAGGCGCGTAGCTCAGTTGGTTAGAGCACTTCCTTGACATGGAAGGGGTCGTTGGTTCGAATCCAATCGCGCCTACCAATTTTTACTTGTTGCAAACAGACGGTACTTGCTGCAAACGGACGGTTAGATGGCCGACAGGTTGTTTGTGTTGATGAGTTACCTCGCAGCGGGCTGACGAGGTGTTAACAACATCACGTTACACTGGCACAGGCCGGTGTTCGGGCGTTTCTGCCTCTGGATCTGGTCCCGGCTTACCACAGCCGGGGCAGGCCAAAGCGCCAGAATGACGGTACTCACGGTAAGCTGATGTTGATTTTTTACGTCGGTGTTCGGCCCTGGGGGACGCGCACGTAATAACATCCCGATCTTGCATCTCATCTTTGCCCGCTCTTCAATCACAAAAGCTCGAAATAGAACAACTATTCCTGCACTTTTGTTCAAAGCTTCCGCATCCATGCTCACGCCCCTTACCTACATCCNNNAATCAGAACGAACACCAACAGTAGGCGCTTTAGGCGAATACAGACTAAATATGAGCGCCAGATCGGGATGTTATTGCGTGCACGTCCCTTACTGTTTGGCAAGCCACTTTCGACAGCGAGATTGTGGGTAAATTTATGCCAGGTATTATTCGTTTATAAATTGTTCCCCGTAATCCTCGCCCGCTTGCCTGAACTCCTGCATACGACCAATGTCGATCCAGTATTCATGGATAGGGAAACTGCTGACCGGTTCTTTATTTTCCAGTAAAGTGTTAATCAGGCTGGGCATATCATAAAAACAATCGGCAGGGATGTTGTTCAGAGTATGGGGCTCCAGCACATAAATACCGGCATTAACGCTGAAACGGCGGGTTGGTTTTTCTACCATGTCAATTACTTTATGACCCTCAAGATCGATGACGCCATAAGGAATTTGATGAGTGTATTCCCGGGTGCACAGGGTGGCACTACCCGATTGTTTTTGATGAAAACGCAGTAAACGCACGAAATCAACCCGGGTTAGCAAGTCACTGTTCATCACAAAGAAAGGAGTATCGGGTTTTTTCGGTAGCAGGCTTAGTGCACCAGCTGTACCCATGCGTTTGTGCTCTTCGATATATTTAATGTCGACATTCCAGCGACTGCCATCTCTAAAATATTCTTTGATCATTTCGCCTTTGTAATTGATGCAAAGATAGATGTCGTGGAAACCATGATCAGCAAAGTTCTCAATGATGGTTTCAAGGATGGGTTTTGATCCAACTTCCAGTAAAGGTTTTGGTTGAGACTGTGTCAGGGGGTGAAGGCGTGTGCCCAAACCGCCTGCCATCAATATCACCGGATTGTTGCGCCTTGGTTCTTTGGGGGGGGCAAAACGTGCGAGTCCGACCACGCAGCCATGGGCGTCGAGCAGCGGCAAATGTCTCAGGGTGTGGCGTTGCATGGTGCGTTGCCACAGCGATTCATCTTCATCGAGCAAGCCGGTAATCGGATTGTCGTTCATGAGCGAGGTGATGGTGGTCTCAAGTCCATCACCGCGTAACAGTGCACGACGAATATCACCATCGGTGACTGTACCCGACAGATGACAATCGTCGTCAACCACCAGGGCAATTTGCATATTGCCTTCAGAAATTGCCTGCAACACTTCCTTCATGTTGGCACTGGAGGTGACAGCCGCTTTTTTCCAGTCATTAATGTGTATGGTGGAATTTGGCATTATTTAACAGGTCGCTGTTATCCCGGAAGATCGCCAGCTCAACCCTGCATTAATATGTGCAGAGGCTATGGCCCAGTCTACAGGGTCGTCAATGTCATGACTTTGTATTTGATCCATGATGATCGCTTTACTGTCTTGTGGAAAAAAGGTCTCCTGTGATTTCAGTACGTCACTTTTAATGACATACATGGCACCATTGGGTGTGTAAAGCGTGCGTACATCCTGGCGGCGGGTAACAAGATTTGTCTGTTGTTTGAGGGGCGTCATATTGTTATTGTTATCGGCATAAAAAAGTGTGCCCAGAGCACGGTGAAGCGGTTTTACCCCGATGACAGCATCAGTCCTGTTGTCTGCGAGCAGGGCAAATGCTTCATAAATAATGTGTGGCGGTCGAAAAGGGGATGTAGGTTGTAACATCATCAGGTATTTTGGGTGAAAGTCCTGATTATTTCCGACCCAGTCGATAGCGTGATTAACTGCATCAACAACATTGGCAGTATCGGTAGCGAGTTTCGCAGGTCGAATGAATGGCACGTCCAGACCAATACCTTCGCCAATAGCAGCTATTTCCTCATCATCGGTACTGAGGATGCACTGGTAGTTCTCCAGCCCCGAGAGGGTGATAGCATCAGCAGTCCATTTCAACAACGGATAGTTTCCCAGAATTCGGGCATTTTTTCCCGGCAAGCCTTTTGAACCACCACGAGCAGGAATAACGATAAGTAGTTGGCTGGCATCCATTAGTCAGCGTGATCCTGTTGTGCCATTGGCCAAACGAATGTTGCCGGTTTTTTGGCTGGCGTTGTTGACAGGTGCCTGAAAAATGGTAGAAGGTGCGCCATCCGGGATGTTGTGATTTTTGCGCCAGTATTGTTCGTATTCTTCAATGCGTTTGTAATCGAAGTTCATCATCAGGTCGCGCAGCCCTAATAATTCGACGGCATTAAAATTATGCGAAATCACAGCGGTAATGCGTGTCGCATCACCAAGGTCCAGAATATATTTTTCCAGATCACCCTCATATTGCTCCTCTATCCACTGACGATATACGGTAAACCATTCAGAACCGGGGTAGGGGGTCGCGAAAAAGGGTTTGACGACGATGCCCAGTTTTTTCCATGCCTGCATATTTTCATAAATAGCCTGGAAATCTTCATTGGGAAAACCAATAATCTGGTTGGGAATGGGGCGGATGCCAGATTCCAGTGTCCAGAAAAAACTGCGCATGTTGGTTTTGGGCGTGGCACCTTTACCAATGGTTTTCATGACATGCGGGGAAAACGATTCGTAACCGTAGATTAAGTGTGAGCAACCGGCTTCACGCATGATTTTTAATGTTTCCGGGTTGCACAATGTGGCGTGGCTGGTGCCAGACCAATGAATGCCCTTGCAGTTTTCATCGTGTTCGATATCGTCGTGAATGCAGGCAGGTTGCAGACCATTCTCGATCCATAGTCGACAAATTTCTTTGAGCCAGGTGCGTTTGGAGTACTGGTCCATTGTCATCAGGTTTTCATCAAGAAAACCAATGAAATCCAGGTTGTATTTTTCGTGAGCATGTTTCACCATGCCGACGATGTATTCCGGGCTGTGGTAACGAATGGTACGGCTGTAGTTTCCGGGTTGATCAAACGAGACCTGCAATTCATTGTGATGGTCTGTTTCGTATTTCATATCACCGGCAATACCCAGGTGGTAGCAATAACGACAAACCAGAGAGCAACCATAACTGGCGTTAATATCCAGTCGCCGTTGTGCAAGCATGCCTTCTTCCGAGAACAGTACCTGACTGTTGGGAAAATATACTTCTTCCAGCGGGAATAAATCCCAGGCGGGATACGGCAGACTGTCCAGTTCATCAAGCAGGGCGCGCTGTGATGAAATCACCAGACCGTCATTTTTTGTGCGTGAGATGGTGCCATCGATATTTTGCCAGTCGGCTTTTTGTGCATCGACCTTTTGCAAAATGTCAGGAAAGGTGATGAAACCTTCACCGATAACACCTACATCCACTTCCGGCAGAAAGCCCATCATTTCCCGTGGCAGAGAGGTGAGCACTCCTCCGCCCAGCACAATAAGTGCATGGGGGCAGATTATCCGGGCTTTTTTGACAATGCTTTTGATGGACCCGTAGGCGGTAGTGATACCCCCCAGGGCGATGACATCCCAGTGATCAGCATTGAATACCTGTTCCAGTACTTCGGAGCCCTTGCGCCAGGCGTTTTCATCATAGACCTGCACCTGATGTCCGTCACGCATGGCGATGGCTGCCAATAGCGCAATGCCATAAGGTACATGCCGTGGATCATCTTCTTCGCGTACCACGGGATTGATAAAAAGTATTTTAGCCATGATGTTTTACCGGTAATGGGTGAAACATAAATTATGCCGCCAGAAATTCAGTTAGCCTGGTGAAGTGAATATTGTCACCAAATAAAATACCACCTTCAGTGCAGTTAAACGTTTGGCAGTTTGCGTGCGCCGCCATTTGCAAAAAACATTCGCGATACCACATGTAGGCCGGGTCCGTGTAGAACCACTGATTTAAATATGGATTGTGGATGTGCATGTACATTTCATCCAGACGTTCTTCCCCTGCCAGCGCCAGTGCTTCGTAATAGTATTGTGTGTTTCGATACGGGGTTTCAGCGTAGTAGCCAAAATCCATGCCGGTCACTGCGATGCGTTGTTTTCCCAATACCGCATTGGCCATCATCCACGCGGCGGAACCCACATTGCCACCGGCATTAACACACGGCAGACTATTTTCTGTTAGCAACGTCCGGGTGACGCTGTTTGGCTGGTCAGGGTCATCGTACATGGGGTTCCACCAGTACACCTGCATCCCGGATTGTTGTGCCCGGGTAACAACACTGTTAGCGGACGAAGAGGACACGGCAATGCGCATTTGCGGGCCATATTTATTCAACAATTCGAGGATTTCATCATTGGTACGCAGTGCTTCCGAAAAATGGGCATCGAGATCCTGACGCTGAAAATAATCATCGGCTTTCAGGTCCGCCTCGCTTAAATCGGGATCACCAA
The DNA here is from genome assembly GCA_013151355.1 of Gammaproteobacteria bacterium. GTDB lineage: Bacteria > Pseudomonadota > Gammaproteobacteria > SZUA-152 > SZUA-152 > SZUA-152. The sequence continues at coordinate 907 of JAADIL010000041.1, read as the reverse complement.
ACCAGCGCACGATGCGTGTGGGGTGAGGGTCTACGGTCACCACCAGGTCGGGGATGATGCCATGGCGCAGGCAATAGAGCATGGAGCTTTCGGTGGCAATAATGGCGCCATTATAGTTGGCCGCCAGTAATTGTTTTGCGACATGTTTACGCCGCAGGCTTGGCCCTGCCGCAATGACGATCGCTTTGTCACCTTCACCGGCTCTGATGTCACGCAGTGCCTTCAGGTTTTTACCGTTGCGGATCGCGGCAAGATTATTTTGCGCATTTTCCAACGCTAAATCCTGAATGCGGTCACGAGTGATATCAGCCATTCTCGCCACCAGCTGCATGCCTAACGACGAAGTTTCTGCCACCACTGTGTTGTCATCCTGGCAGGGTGTGTTCATTGGTCATCCTGCGACGTATTTTCGTCGCCCCATAACACTTCCTGTTTGGCGACAAAGGCAATACTGCCACCGAGTTTTTTCAGTGCTTCTTTCTCGAAACGCTGCTCCAGTGTTTCCTGTTCATTGCTGATATCGGCCACCGGTTTTTTCGTGCTGAAATTGCCTTTCAATAAATTACTCATGATTTTTTCTCCGGGGTTTGATCTGTGCAGGCACACCGGCCATCAAACTGTTGATCGACACATCGGCGATCACTACTGCACCTGAAGCAATAATCGCGCCATCACCAATAGTGATGCCCGGATTGATGACCGCGCCTGCGCCAATATGCACCGCGCGACCGACGCGGCAGTTGCCACAGACCACAGCGCCGCTGGCGATGTGGCAGTGGTCGCCGATTTCACAATGGTGCTCCACTACGGCATGGCTGTTAATGAGCACGTTGTTACCCAGCTGTGCTCCGGTGTTGGCCACTGCCCCGGCAAACATTTGCAGGCCCTGGCCGTGTACTGCGGAAGG
>JAADIL010000196.1 GCA_013151355.1 Gammaproteobacteria bacterium | reverse complement strand
TGAGCGAACCCGCTTTATTGCCTCCTCTGCTGCCTTATATTTGGCAAGAAAGAGCCATAACAACTTCATAAAAGCTAAATTAATTCTTCCCTTAAAGAAAAGCTTGAACAAAAAGAAAATTGCCATGCAAAGAGCTGTCAATCTATATGGGAGAACATCCTCATATAATGTGGCCGAAACCGCTACAGAGGCCACTCATTCAATTGCAGACATATACAACGAATTCAGCATTTCCCTCCTTGAATCCGAACGCCCCAAAAATTTGAGCAATGATGAGCTGGACCAATATCAAATATTATTGGAGGACCAGGCTTTCCCCTTTGAAGAAAAGGCCATTGAATTTTATGAGATCAACCTGACTTATGTAAAAAATGACATTTATGATGAGTGGACGAAAAAAAGTCATGCACAACTTAAAAAACTGTTCCCTGTGCGATACCAGCGAAAACCCAGATTAGATGGGTACATCAATGTATTACACTAAATATTTATTTTTACTGCTGATAGTATTTCTCGTACTTGGCGGATGTGTATCAGGGCCGTCGAAAGCGCCCACTGCCCCGCTTAAAATTGAGAAACGAGACGCAGAGACACAAGAACCATCCATCGAAAATCTTGTCACTCTTTACCAGGATGCTCTTACTGAACTAAGTAAAAATAACCTCAAAAAAGCTGAAAAACATTTCTTAACGGTTACCAAAAAACACCCTGACTTCGCTGGGCCATGGGCAAACCTTGCATTGATATATATCAAACAGGAACACTATAAAAAAGCTGAAGAGCATATAAAAAAATCGCTCGAAAAAAACCCTGAAATGGCACAAGCACTAAATATGGCTGGGCTTATCGAAGAGCGAAAAGGCAATATTAATAAAGCAAAAAACTATTACGAAAAAGCGATAGAAAAAAAACCAGACTATACTCTGGCTCATTACAACCTTGCCTTGCTCTATGATGTATATTTGCAAAATATTCGAGAAGCCATAAAACACTATCAGCAATATCTGTCACTATTAGACGAAGAAGATGAAAAAACGGAAAACTGGGTGGAAGAACTTACGTTTAATTTAACAGACGGTGACACATGAAACTCATAATAACGGGAATCATTACGGTTATCTTAATATCAATGATCGGCCACAGCTTTTCTGATGATGAGGTAGAGATGGAAACCACTTTCATTAAAGGAAATAAAGAACTTCCCCAGGTTCTTTACATAGTACCCTGGAAAGACGTTAAAAAAGAAAAAGGAAAGAAGAAAGTACTTGTTTTACATAGCTTGTTTGGGAATGCATTCGATCCTGTGACACCCAAAAACCTGGGCCAATAAGGAATGGGAAGATATCGCCCTCCACAAAAACCGGGTTCCAAATATATTACCCCCGAAGGATTTCAGCGCCTCAATGATGAACTATCCTATTTGTGGAAAAAGAAACGGCCACAAGTAACACAAGCGGTACGTGAAGCTGCGGCACAAGGTGACCGTTCTGAAAATGCAGAATATATTTATGGTAAAAAACAATTACGGGAAATTGATTACCGAGTCCGCTTTTTACGCAAACGGTTAGATAATATTACAGTAGTCGATACGCCACCCAGCGATACAACACGGGTTTTTTTTGGTGCATGGATTGAGTTAGAAAACCAGCATGGGGAAATTTTACGTTATCGAATTGTCGGCCCGGATGAGTTCGACCCGCAACACGGTTTTATCAGCATGGATTCCCCTGTTGCACAAGCATTAATGAAAAAGTCTGTTGATGACAGCATTGTGGTAAATACACCAGAGGGAGACAACGAACTCTATATTGTTGCAATATATTATGGTACTCCCAAAAACCATGATGAATAAGTACAACAAACCGACCCCGGTCAATGGGTTGATTCTCGCGGGTGGACTCGCCCGTCGCATGGGTGGACAAGACAAAGGGTTGATGATTTTGGCAGGCATTAGCCTAGTTGAGCACTGTATCAACACCCTTTCACCCCAGGTGGGACAGCTTTTCATCAGCGCCAATCGCAATATTGCCCAATATCAGAAACTGACTTTCCCGGTTCTACAAGACTCCACAGACAAGCATGAGGGGCCGTTAGCCGGACTGCAGCGCGCACTGGAGGCCTCGCCAGACATGCCGGTACTCGTGGTACCCTGTGATGCACCCTTGTTTCCTGCTCAACTGGCTGCCCGACTATGGGAAGCTTATCAGGAGAATAATTATCTTGCAGCGATTCCACATGATGGTACACGCTTGCAACCACTTTTTGGCTTGTTTTCCCCCTCCTCTCTGGAGTCACTCGGTCAATATTTATCGACAGGCCAGCGAAAAGTTGAAACCTGGGTCACTTCATTACCCTATAAAGTTGTGGACTTTTCGGAGCAATCAGCGCATTTTTTAAATATCAATACAACCGATGATTTACACCGTGCAGAATTGTTTTTGGAGAAACTCAAACCATGCTAAGCAATGCCATAGTGCCCATTATTGGTTTTGTTGCACCCAGCGGTACGGGGAAGACACAATTATTAAAAGCACTCATTACCCGACTGAAATCGAAAGGTTTTAAGGTAGCGGTTATCAAACACTCACATCATGATTTCCAGATTGATAAACCTGGTAAAGATAGCTATGAATTACGCATGTCAGGTGCAATACAAATGCTCATAGCCTCAAAATACCGATGGGCATTGGTTAGCGAGAATGAAAAACCGGAACAAGAAGTGACGTTAAACACCTTGATTAAACAACTCGACCAGACCACTCTGGATATTATTCTGGTGGAAGGTTTTAAATTTGAATGTTTTCCAAAAATTGAAGTTTATCGCTCTGATATGGTTTCTTCAAAACCTGCTAAAATCCCGTTTTTTCTATCTGACTCAGACATTGTTGCCGTTGCAACTGATAAACCACTTGTATCCAAAGAGGGTATTACCCAGCTCGACATCAATGATATCAAGCAGATATCACAATTTATTATTCAACATTTTTCTTTAACAATGCCCCCAATAAATATCGAGAAATATCATGTCCGATAAAACCCCACCTTCCCTGCCCGGCTGTGATGAATTAAACCCTACGGCATTACAAGTTGAACAAGCTCGAAGCAAGATACTGGCATCAATCAACCCTTCTGGTGACATTGAACAATTAGCCATTCGCGAAGCACTTAACCGTGTATTGGCCGATACGATAAAATCGACTATTGATGTTCCTTCATATACGAATTCCGCCATGGATGGTTACGCTATTTCAGGGGCGGACATACCAACAACGGATACCAAAAGGCTCACTGTTATCGGTACTGTTATGGCAGGTAAACCATTGGACATTCAGGTTTTTGAAGGAGAATGCATCCGCATTATGACCGGTGGGAAAATGCCCGCTGGAACCGACACAGTGATTATGCAGGAACATGTGCAACGCGATAATACTGAAAACAGTATCTGTATTTCTCCGGGGCATCATCTGGGACAAAATGTCCGCCAAGCTGGTGAAGACCTCTCCAAAAACGATGTGATTTTTCAGCCTGGAAAACGATTAACGCCTGCCGATATTGGTATGCTGGCATCAATGGGAATCGCCGAAGTTTCCGTTTCCAAGCGCATAAAAGTCATTTTCTTTTCCACAGGCGATGAACTGTGCGATGTGGGACAACGTCTGAAAGACGGACAAATTTACGACAGCAATCGCTACACTTTGTATGGCATGTTACGACGCCTGGATGTCGATTTTATCGATATGGGTGTTATACCTGATCAGCGTGAATGTGTAACAGATGCTTTTCAACGCGCAACTATGGAAGCCGATGTACTGATAACAACGGGTGGCGTTTCAGTCGGTGAGGCCGATTTTGTAAAAGAAACGCTGGAAAAACTAGGGCACGTCGGATTCTGGAAAATTGCCATGAAACCCGGCCGTCCACTGGCCTTCGGTCGTATTGGCGATTGTCAGTTTTTTGGTCTCCCAGGTAACCCGGTATCAGCCATGGTGACCTTTTATCAGTTTGTGCAGCCCGCATTATTGCACATGATGGGCATCAAGGATGTCACCCCCCAATACCTGCATTTGCGTAGCGAAACAACACTAAAAAAACGTGCTGGCCGGCTGGAGTTTCAGCGCGGCATTATCAGTAATGCCAACGGTGAGACAATGGTACGCTCCACTGGCGCACAAGGCTCTGGTATTTTAAGTTCCATGGGTGAGGCAAATTGTTTTATTGAATTACCCGCAGAAATAGAAAAGGTTGAGGCTGGAGAATGGGTGAAAGTGCAACCTTTTTCCGGGATGATTTAATTTTTTTCGATGATTATTTCCTTCATTAAAGTGTCAACTGATCACTCATAATGCTCGCAGTGATTTTTGCCAATCATACAAGCCTACTCTCATCGCTAAACATTAGCGGACAATTTTTTCACGATCAGTGGCTGATTCCAAACCCCAGGGTGATTCAATTAGTTTGAACATAAATAGTGCCCGCCCGAAAACTCTCTAACTTCATGATTTAATATAAAAATACGCTGCATTTCTGGTGCGAAGAAAGCTATAATAAAGCCTGCCTTTCACTGAAAACCTGCAAAAAACAGCCTTTTTTCAGTTTTCTTCATAAAACTTCGAGGATTAACCCGATGCGCCACATGAAAAATCCACAACTTCATTTTGGCGAAGTCAATATTGCCGATATCCACATCGATGCACATTCTCGCGATGATGTCCCAGCTATCCTCAAAGGATTGCAATATATTTATACCAACGAGATCGCACGAAAAAAGGTCTTCAGTACACTTGAGGCCATCATTGACCCCTCCGTCAGTACCGAGACGGGACGGCCGGGTATGGCACTGTGGAAGATTTTTGTATTGGCCACCCTGAAGCTGGGCCTGAATTGTGATTTTGATCGACTGCAAGAGCTCGCGAATCAACATAATACGCTTCGTCAAATGTTGGGGCATTCAGGCTGGGAAGATACCACCGCTTATAAATTACAAACCCTTATTGATAACGTATCAGCACTCAAACCTTCCGTACTGGCAGAGATCAATCAGGTGATTGTCGAGTCAGGTCACGAGGTCGCAAAAAAAAAGCCTGGCGAAACATTACAAGCTGTGACTCCTTTGTGGTTGAAACGGATGTGCATTACCCCACCGATATCAACTTGCTGTGGGATGCGATGCGCAAGATCATTGCGTTAACCGGAAAGGTCTGTGAAAGCGAAAACCTGAACGGCTGGCGACAATACCGTTTTAACCAGAAGCAACTTAAAAAGTACTATCGTAAAGCGCAAAAGATCAAGCATTCCACCTCCAAAGATGAAGCGAAAAAAGCCACCCGATGCGAAGAGATACACCAGACTTATCGGGAATATTTATTCGAAGCAGAACGTCTGATTGAAAAAAGCAAGACGACACTAAAGGCGTTAAATAACCTAGACAAGGCGTTTCAGGTCGAACAAATAGCGCACTATATCCAGCATGCAGAGCGTCAAATCGACCAAATTGAGCGGCGTGTATTGAACGGTGAAGTGATCCCGCATAGCGAAAAAGTGTTTTCCATTTTCGAAGAACATACGGAGTGGGTATGCAAAGGAAAGGCGGGAGTTCCTGTAGAGTTAGGCGTCCGCGTGAGCATCATAGAAGATCAATATCAGTTTGTTTTACACCATCGTATTATGTGGAAAGAGACCGATGATAAGGCCGCTATTCCTATCATAAAAGAAGCCAAGCAACGCTATCCATTGATCAATCAGTGTAGTTTTGATAAAGGCTATTACTCAAAAGACAATGTCATCGCATTAAACACGCACCTGGAGCACGTCATTTTACCCAAGAAAGGTCGCTGCAATCAGGAAGAAAAAGCCTGGCAAGAAAGTGACATTTTTGGTGAAGCCAGACGCCAACACTCTGGGGTAGAAGCGTGCATCAACAATCTTGAGATACGAGGTTTAAACCGCTGCCTGTCTTATGGGCAAGAGGGATTTGAACGGCATGTAGCTCTGTCTATCGTTGCCACCAACCTTCATCGCATCGGTTTGCTTTTACAGCGTAAAGAATTAGCTCGCCTGCGACGGGACGAGCGACGACGACAGCAGAACTCACGTTTAGCTGCCTGACTGTACCCATTAACAGTATTTTGAATTGAATGCCATACGGCAGGATTAATGTCGGCCGCGATTTGGTAAAACGCGCACAATGTTGTCAGGTGGTACCGAAATGCCTCTCAAAACACGCTATTATACCC
>JAADIL010000141.1 GCA_013151355.1 Gammaproteobacteria bacterium | reverse complement strand
ACTTTGATCAGCACAACCGTCAGCGCCAACCCGGGCATTGAACACTGGAATACCCAGAATGGTGCTCGCGTTTATTTTGTGCCTGCACCGGAGTTGCCCATCGTTGACATACGTATTATTTTTAATGCTGGTGCAGCGCGTGACGAAGATGATCCGGGGCTGGCGATACTCACCAACGGCCTGTTGGCCGAAGGTGCGGGGGGGTTATCTGCCGACCAGCTGGCAGAACAGTTTGAATCCATTGGTGCACGCTTTGGTAACAATGCACAACGTGACATGGCCGAGCTCAGCCTGCGTACTCTGGCCGAGAAAAAAGTGTTCAACAGTGCAGTGGATACACTGACTACCATCCTCACCCGGCCAGACTTTCCCAAAGCTGCTCTTGAGCGCGAACGTGGTCGTTTACTGACAACACTCAAGCGGAACAGGCAATCACCGGGTAAACAGGCCGACGAGGCTTTTTTTAACGCGCTCTACGCCGGACATCCTTACAGTAATCAACCCACTGGTACCGAAGCTGGCATCAAAGGATTGAACACGGCAAAACTCAAGGCCTTTTATGACAAATATTATGTGGGTCGTAATGCAGTGTTGGCCATCGTAGGTGATTTATCTCGCGCCGATGCCGAAAAGCTTGCACAAACCCTGATGGACAAGCTGCCGGAAGGTGAACCTGCGGACGATTTGCCTCTGGTCGGAGCACTTGCAGAGGGTAAAGAAATTCGTGTCAACCATCCTTCGGCACAAACGCATATTCTGGTGGGCCAGCCCGGCATGAAACGCGGCGATGTTGACTATTTTGCGTTATATGTGGGCAATCACATATTGGGTGGCAGTGGTTTGGTGGCGCGTCTTTCTGACGAAATCCGTGAAAAGCGCGGGCTGGCTTACAGCAGCTACAGCTACTTTATACCTATGCAGCAAAATGGTCCTTATACCATTGGTCTGCAAACCAAAAATGAATCCGCCGATGAGGCATTGAAAGTGCTGCGCGAGACCATTGGCACATTCATTAAAGAAGGGCCCACTGCGAAAGAACTGGAAGCCTCGAAGAAAAACATCACTGGTGGTTTTCCATTGCGTATTTCCAGCAACAAAAAAATTATCGATTACATTGGCATGATCGGTTTTTATCAATTGCCCATGGACTACCTCGATACCTTTAACGAGCGGGTACAGGCTGTCACCATCGAAGATATCAAAAAGGCCTTTCAGAAACGCATCCATCTGGACAAAATGGTTACGGTAATGGTGGGCGGCAACGTTAATCCTGCAAGCGAAGAATAAGCTTTATCATGATGGTGGCTGATACCGTGGAAATTACCTGTGCGGTCACTGACAAACCCGGTGTCGATGAATTTATCGACGTGCTTGTTTCCTCTACTCTGGCCGAACGTCGGCCAGTGGGGGATCGGGCCTGCATTGCAGGCATGCTGAACAATGCCAGTCTCGTGGTGACGGCGCGCCATGAAAAAAAACTGGTCGGCATTGCGCGCTCGATAACCGACTTTCACTATGCCTGTTATTTATCTGACATTGCTGTCGATCGGGCACACCAAAACAGCGGTATCGGCAAGCAGCTCATAGTGCGCACCCGACAACAATTGGGCGCCCACTGCAAATTGATTTTGCTTTCTGCACCGGATGCCGCGGACTATTATCCCAAAATCGGCTTCAGCCAACATCCGGGCGCCTGGGTGCTGAATAAAAATCAACCATTAAAATAAGAGCACCAACACCATGACTCAAATTCAACTGCAAATTCTCGACCCGCGCATCGGCAAAGAAATCGAACTGCCGCATTATGCCACCGACGGCTCTGCCGGAATGGATCTGCGTGCCTGTATTGATGAAGCCCTGGAGATAAAACCCGGCGAAACGCATTTGATTCCCACCGGTATTGCCATCCACATTGGCGACCCCGGGTTGGCCGCTGTGTTATTACCACGCTCAGGTCTGGGCCATAAACACGGCATTGTGCTGGGCAACCTCACGGGACTTATCGATTCGGATTATCAGGGACAACTTTTTGTATCCTGCTGGAATCGCGGTGACAAAGTGTTCACGATTAACCCCGGTGAGCGTATTGCACAAATGGTGTTCGTGCCGGTGGTACAGGTCAGCTTTGAGATTGTTGACAGTTTTGACGAGAGTCACCGTGGTGAAGGTGGGTTTGGACACACGGGTGTTCGTTAGACCTTATTCCGGAATCCCTGGTTGAATGGTCTGTAGAGCGCGTTGAATTTTGTGACTGGCGAGGGCGAGGTCATGAATATATTTGCCAGCAATTGTTCCAGAATAAAAACTTTCTGGAACATCGGGAATGTGGGTGTTTTTTGCCGCAGTACGCAGGCAACAACGTACTATTTTATTTTCCTGATTTCTACACCCAGTAAGGCTTCAATTTTATTTTGATCAGGAATCACTGGTGGCATCGGCGAGTTGGGTTTGCTCACTGGCAAGCGGGAGTTTTTGCCCAGGTATTTTGACGGTGTTGATAGTGGATTTTTCCAGCCTCATGAGTTTGGGAATGCCCTGTGATATCACACCGTAAAAAGGTAGTTTGTCATCTCCACCAATGCCGTTAAGTACCACGATACGCACGTTGTGCATCGGCGTATTGCTGGCAATATCATTGGCCGCCTCAAAGGAAATTACCGGAATACGCACACCGCGCCAGTCCATCATGCCCAGAAACCATCGGGGTGTTTTTTTCACAGGGTTCAATTCACCCGGGTTAATGATTTCAGCAATGCAGGTGTTGGGTAATACCATGTTCATGCCCACGAGCGGAATCAGCTGGGTGCGAATAACACTGCTTTTTTCATCGGTCTGCGTCATGGTCGTATTCCCGGGCTGCTAAAAGATTTGATTGGTTAATCATGGTAATACTGGTAAAGCCTTTCCGCCAGAGCTTGTGGATTGGCGCTAAAGGTTACGGTATTGGTTTTACGTGCCTGGTCCGGCATGCTGCTGATGACGCAGCTATCGACATCTTGTGCCCAGACAATACCGCCATGTTGTGCCATGGCCTCACAGCCACGAGCACCATCATCACCCATGCCGCTAAACACAATGGTGCCCGCCATATTGCCGTAGTGGCTGGCCACTGTACTCATAACGTTGTTAATGCTGGGGGAATAAATGGCATTTTTCATCGCAGGCCTGAGAGAAAGATAACCATCCTCGGTAATTTTTATGTCCTTGTCAGCTGGCGTAAGAATCACTTCGTGATGCCGAATCAAGTGCCCGGTCTGACCCGCCAAAACGGCAAAAGACGTGACACGATTGAGTTGTTCTGCCAACAGGGAAATATGATTGGCGCCGATATGCTGAGCCAAAATAAATGCGACGGGCAAATCTTCTTCAACCGTTGCAAGAAATTGGCGTACGGCCTGTGGCCCGCCCAACGAGGCGCCAAGCACCCAAATGTTGACAGCGGCACCTTCGGGTTTTTCAGCAGTGGTTGTTGCGTCAAGTGTCGTTGATGCTTCGGTGAGCGGTTCAATGGCAGGTGTTTTAACATCCGTTATGTCGATGACGGTCGCTGGTTCATCCGTTTGCAGGGTGCCTGATGGTATTTCCGTGATGTCCGGTTTGCCGACAGGTTCAATAACCGGTTTAGTAACGGGTTTAGTAACGGGTTTAGTAACGGGTTCATGATGTGTGGCGATATCTGATAATTTACGTGCAAGTTTTTTGGCCCACAATGCATTGGCACCACCACCGGCGGGACTGCTGTCATTAAAAAAGATCGGTAATGCATCGTAATCGAGCAGGGTATCAATGACGTCGGTTTCGGAACCGTTTTCTTCGCTCAGATCAACCAGCAGTACGTCTGGTGATGCATTCTCCAGCTGAGCCAGGAAACCATCGCCAGGCAGTTCATGCGCAACAACATTCAGGCCTGCATCTTTCAGCAAAGATGAAAGTCGTTGCTGTGTTTTTTCCGAGGTGGCAAGAATCGCAACCCGGGTAGCTGAATGATTTATGGTATCAGGCATTGGAACAAGGCGCTCTTAGTGCCGCTTGATGTCGTCGGTGAGCGCGCGAATATTTTTGATGAGTTCCTGTTCTTGATACGGCTTGCCCATGTACTGGTTAACACCGATATCAAAGGCACGTTGACGGTGTTTGTCACCGGTACGGGAGGTGATCATGATAATGGGTATTGTTTTAAGGCGTTTGTCGTTGCGCATGGTGGTGGCAAGTTCGTAACCATCCATACGTGGCATTTCAACATCCAGCAACATGATGTCGGGGGTTTGTTCGATCATCACGGTGAGTGCATCGACACCGTCTTTGGCGGTGATGATATTGTAGTTGTAGCGCTTCAACAAACGTTCGGTAACCTTGCGCACGGTAATGGAATCATCAACGATCATAACGGTCAGCATCTGTTTTTCTGCTGCTGCCGCTTCTTCGATGCCTGGCATTAACGGTATGACCTGGCCATGTTGTTGTGCCAGAGCAGAACGCACAAGATTACCAATATCGAGAATCAATGCGACTTCCCCATTGGGCAAGATGGTCGCGCCGGACAGCACGCCAACCGTACTCAGTTGTGGCCCCACAGATTTAATGACGATTTCCTGCCGGCCCAGCAGGTTGTCTACATGCAGGGCGATACGATGTTCGGCAACGCGGATCAGCATCAACGGTACCCGTTGGCGTTTTGCTGGCAGTTGCGGTGTTGTACCGTGCAGCACCATGCCAAGGTTCAGATACTGGTATTGTTGTCCGGCATATTCAAAACAGGGTTTTTCATTGGCAATCAATGGAGCCAGTTCATCACTGCCAGCGCGCACCACATGTTCGATGTTGGGCAATTGAATGGCGTAGGTTGCATCGGCTACTTGCACCATCAAAGCCTGGTTGACCAATACGGTAAGCGGCAGGCGCAGGGTAAATGTGGTGCTCTTGCCTGCCTCGGAATCGATATGCAGAGTGCCGCCCAGCTGTTTGACTTCGGTATTGACCACGTCCAGGCCGACACCGCGACCGGAAACCTGGGTGACTTCTTCGGCGGTACTGAAACCGGGTTCGAGAATGAACTTCATGATTTCGGAATCGCTTAAATTGGCATCGGTCAGCATACTGCCTTTTTCAACGGCTTTTTTGCGCAAGGCGTCGAGATTGATACCGGCACCATCATCTGAAATGGCCAGCACGACTTCGGAACCCTGGTGTGTAAAGGCAATGTGTACATTACCGCTGGCGGGCTTGCCGGCCTTGATACGGTCATCCGGCGCTTCCAGGCCATGGCCGATGGCGTTGCGCAGAATGTGCTCCAGTGCAGGTACGATACGATTGAGCTGGGTGCGATCGATTTCACCTTCGCCACCTGTTACCAGCAAATCTGCTTCTTTGCCAATTTCCTTACAGGTCTGGCGCATAATGCGACGCAAGCGCGGCAGTACACTGGAGAAGGAAATCATGCGGGTACGCATCAAACTTTCTTGCAGTTCACTGGTGACACGTTGTTGTTGCAGCAATAACACATCGGTTTCGCCGGACAAATTATCCAGCAGAGCCTGAATGCTGGTTAAATCCCCAAGGCTTTCCACCATGCCACGGGAAAGCTGTTGCATGGTGGAAAAACGATCCATTTCCAGCGGATCAAAATCCTCTGTATCGGTGGAGGTGGTTTCATGTCGGTACATGATCTGGGTTTCGGTTTCGATTTCAAATTTGCGCAGCTGCTCACGCAAACGCTGCACGGTCTGGTCCAGTTCCGCAAGGTTAAAGCGGGAGGCTCCCAGTTGCTGGGTGATACGTGAGTTATAAATATTGATTTCGCCGGAAAAATTCACCAGGTTGTTCAGCAGGTCTGTGCGCACACGTACTTGTTCATCGGTTGCGGCTGCTTTTTTTGTGGTTTTGGTTTTGCCGACCTGATCAAGCGAAATGCTTTCCGCAAGCTCTTCCATTTCTTCTGCGGTGGTTGCAGGTGTTTCGTGTAAATCAGCGTCTGTTGTTCCCGCTTCAGTTTCAATGGCCGGGGGTGTTTCGGTGTCAACAGAGGTTTCAAAGGCCTTGCCGCTAATGGCTGCATCGAGCTGTGAGAGCAGATCGGCAGGTGTGGCAACGGGTTGCAGTTTGCGTGCAGCTTCCAGGCCTGTGATCAGCCAGTCGTGGCAGGACTGAATCACATCAATGTGCGTGGCCAGGGGTTCGATGCGTCCATCGGCAATGCGTTCCAGCAGGGATTCCATCGCGTGGGCGAGATCACCCACTGCAAGAACGTTGGCCATGCGTGCACCACCTTTGAGGGTGTGCAACAAACGTTGTAACTCGGCAACGTGGTCGAGCTGATTGTGTTGGGTGGCCCATTTCTGCAAGGCATTTTCGGTGTTTTCTTGTAATTCATCGGCTTCTTCAAGAAATACTTCGAGCAAATCCGGGTCGTAATCCACATCTGCTGCGGCAGTCACCGCTTCCGGTCCGGTGTTGATAACCGTTAAATCAGGTGCTTCGCTAACCAGCTCTTCAAAGGCATTTTCGGGTAATTCTTCCAGGCTTGTGTCATCAGCAGAGATAATCAGTTCGTCGATGCTTTTTTCTTCTGGCAATGGATCGTCAACACGGGTTTCACTGACAGTGATTTCATCAACATCAACAGGTTTGTCGACGGGTTCGTCAATAACAAGTGTGTCACTGCTTTCTGGAAGTGATTCGTTTTCCCCGGTGTTGGTTACCGCCGTGGTTGTGAGGAGGGTGATTTGTGTGCGCAGCTCACTGGCATCTTCCGGTGTGTCGCCATTACGTACCTGTTGAATAGCGAGGACCAACCAGTCGAGTCCCTGTTGCACCAATCCGGGCAATTCGGCCGCCGTGGGTTTGTTGGCCTCGGTGATATTTTCCAGAGCGGATTCTATATCATGAGCCAGGTCACCAATGGCAAAAATATTGGCCAGGCGGGCGCCCCCTTTCAGGGTGTGCAGTGCACGCTGTAATTCTGTGAGCGCACTGTGGTCACTGTCGCTGGACGTGGCCCATTGCTGCATCAGGGTATCGGTACTGGCCAGAATTTCATTGGCTTCTTCGGTGAAGATAGCAATAAGTTCGGCATTTTCGTCGTCAGTTTCATCGAGAGCGGCTGTTACAAAATCATCCCGGTTCGGTGTTTCGGGCGCCGGGGTGGCCATGGTGGCTTTATGCAAATCAGCGATCTGACTCAACAGGTCAGATTGATCCGGGGCAACGAAGGTCTCATCAGTAAAGGCGGTTGTGATAGTTTCGATGGTGTCGGCAATTTGGTGGAGCAGGTTTTGTCCGCCACTGTCCAGGGGGAGTGCTCGTTCGTGCATTGCCCGAATCAGGCGATCCATGGGTTCGCTGAGTTCAGAAATGGATACGACATCAGCCATGCGCGCGCTGCCATGCAGGGTGTGCAAGGCACGATGCAGATCATCGTCTACTACGGCCTCATTGCCACCGGCGTTGGACAGGAATTCCCGAATGGTGCTGATGTGTGTCGCAGTTTCTTTGCGAAAGACGTCGACAAGGGCTGGTTCGCGCGCAGGTACAATCGGGGCGGCTTCAGGTGCGTCGCCAAAGGTTTCGTTCAGTTCTGCCGAGGGTGTGAGTTCAAGGGCGATGTCTTCCAGTTCGCTGATGGAACTTTCCAGTGAAAGCGCATCGTCACCGGGCATGACCAAATCATCGGTGAGGAAAGGTCCAGGGATGCTAACAGGTCTTCACCGGATGCGATGTCCTGATCGAGCAGTGATGGTTCGTCGTCGTATACAGGTGGTGTCGCTTCAATTTCAATCGGTGGCGCGTCGGTATCGTTTTTTTTACTATCCACGCTGGTTGTTGCTGTCGGTATGACCACGGAGACAATGTCGTTGGCGCCAAATTCGCTGCCACTGGTCATGGCATCGGCCTGTATGGCCAGGGCCTTGACGGGTGGACGTACATCGGTTTCTTTTTTCAGGTGAGCCAACAAACCACGGACAACCGTTTCCGCGTTGTCCATCAAAGCGAACATGCCAGGGTTGGGGGCAATTTTATTGTCCAGTACCCGGTTGA
>JAADIL010000233.1 GCA_013151355.1 Gammaproteobacteria bacterium | reverse complement strand
CTGACGCGGGCGGAAGCCCCCGGCTTAATGCGATCAACCACTTCAGCAGCCAGCTTTGCCTCCACCCACAGACGGGACTCGTCACTGATCTCCATCAGCACCTGTCCCGGCTCCACCACCCGGCCAATAACAAAATCATCACTGAGTACGGTGCCCGCCTGGGCACCAAGCAGGTCAAAGGTACCCGTTGCCCTGGAGACGTCGCCCTGTTTCAACAAGGCCTTCACCTGCATTTCGGTCATGCCAAAGGCGAGTACTTTGGCGTAAGCCTGCTGGCGGTTGACCTGGGCTGCGACATAGCGTTTTTCAGACACCACTTTGTGGCCCAGTTTTTTCACCCGTTGCCACTCTTTGTCAGCGATCAGCAATTGGCCCTGAGCCTCAGCCATTTTGACGCTGGAAAGCGTGACCAGCTTCTGTCCTTTTGTAACCTGCTCTCCCATCCGGGCGTGACGGTGGATGACCTGGGCGGTGATGCGCGGAGTGACCTCTGTAGTGTGATAACGGTTAACCATCACCTCACCGGGGGCGATTACCTCATCAGCCATTCGTCGGCTACTTACCACCTGAGTGATTATCCCTATTGCCTGACGCTGCTCCAGCGTCATGAGCGGAATACCGCCCTTTTCCTCCTCATGTTTTTCTTCAGCAAATGCAGGTGCATTGCCAAGCAGGCAGAGAATGAAAAACCGGTTTAATAGCTTGCTCATGATCTGTTTCTCCAAATCAGGTGTGGTTGAGGTGGAGCCCGCCCGCTGGCAGCAAGCCAACCGGACCCGCATGCCACAGATTGCCGTGCAGCCTGGCAGCGGTAGTGAGCGAGTCAGCTGAGGTTTGTTTCGGCATCGACCAGCCGGGCATCGTTATCCCGCTTCAATCCTGAATTCTTCAGACTGGATACCCGTCTGGCAACGCCCGTCTACGCGCAAACACAAGCGCTTGCGAAAGCGTTTTAAATCCTTGCCATAGATCCCGTTCGAATCAGGAAGCGCCTGTACAGTCGAGTATAGCTGTTCCAAATATGCAGGCTTCGTTACCAGGCGATGATAGACCCAGCGCCCCTCTTTTTGTGATGACAATAACCCTGCCTGGCGCAAAATTTTCAGGTGACGGGAAAGTTTGTATGAGGGTTCCAACAAGCTGTCCACCAACTCACACAAACAGGATTCATCACCTGTTACCACCATCAGACGAATGATCCGTAACCGGGTTTCATCCGCTAATGCCTGAAAAATCGCTTCTGCCTGTACGGTAATTATTTGCATACTTGCACTATATAGCAAGTATTGACCTGTAATCAAACAAAACCGCACATTTACTTTTGGTTGAGTCCCTGGCGGTAACGTTCTGAACAGAACAGGTGTGTTGTGAAATGGTAAAAATAGTTTACGGTCAAATCCCGGCCACCAACAAAGCGGGTCAGGCGTAACCCATAATAGACATCTGCAAAAAAACGATCAGGCCTGCCGGAAATCCACAGTGACTCCGGGGGGGGGCAACAGGAATGATATTCGTTGAAGTAAAGGCATACAATGAATCCGGTTCTGCAATACATGACAGGTTTTGTCCGGAATCCAGATTAATTGCAACACGGAATCACTCACCGGTATCTCTGCATTTACTGACCACCAAGGTATGCGTGATTCATCATTCACCAATGAGACAGTTATTGTTCGAGCGATCCTGAATGACCGGACACCAGTGTATTTGCATCTAACATCATTCGGGAATAAGATGCCCTGGTACTTTCTGTATAAAAATAACTTTTAGTTCAGGAGCGTTAATGTCTCCATGGAAAAACATAAGTAGACCACTCGCGTCGCAGCATATAAATACACGAGACATTCGGTTGGGCATTCGATTATCCCCGGACCATTTCTGTTCAACCATATTCATTTCCAGTATCTCTCGCACTAAAACCTTTCAACCTCATTACCTGGTTGTGACTCAACATGAATGATGAATTGCCTGTATTGCAATTTTCTAATGAGCTGGAAGATGCTGGCTGGCTTGGCCTGGCATCTCATAGCTTGCTCACCATCATTTACCTGGCTGAAGGTCAACCGGGTGCATTTTCAAGCACGGATGAAGGTTTTGTCTGGACAAAAAGTCTGGAAGGTTCAGGTTCCCGTCAGGAAATGGACTTTGGCATCGGAAAGTTAGTCTTCGATGGTGCGTTATTGTCAGCAACTCTCGGCGTTAAACTAACCGACAATATCCCGTCACATATTGACATTATGTTTTCAGTATTAGGTGAAGGCGCGAGTCCAGGTATTTACCTTGAAATCAGTCCCGATATTGCTGTATTTGCCAACAAGGTATTATCGCCTGATGAAGGTATACCAGAAAATCGTACCGTCATAGCTTATGAATATGAAGATGCAGCTAATCCTGAACGTGTACGTCTTCCTGTGCCAATGGCGGCGATAGAATTCAGCTTTCGCATCAATAGCAAAAAAGGTATTCAATCGTCCGTACAAATTTATGAAAGCCTGAGTGATTTGGCCTCAGCAGCAAATGGCATTATTGAATTTGATATGGACAAAGTTATCGTTTTCCCAAAGCTGGGGAATCTCGGTCTCTATATCGATAAACTCTTCCTTGATCTTAGCAGTACAGGTACGACAAGTTTTGCCGGATTGTTCCCCGAAGTTTATGACCCGACCTGGAAAGGCCTGGGAGCCAAAGAGATAACCCTTCTATTCCCCGTCAAGGATGAGCCCCGGGAATTTATTGCTGCTGGAGTCGATGGATTCCTGCTTGGCTTTGATGGTCTGTTTTCAGGTTCGTTTAATTTTAATTACACTAACGATGATGAAAATGCAGACATTAAATGGGTACGGTCAGAATTACAGATCCGTAAAAATGAATTTATACAGACAGATATTGCTATTGGTTTCAATCTTGAAAAAGCGCTCGACAAAATGGAAGCCGATGCCAGCAATCAGGATACGTCATCCGGAAATGCTGATGAACAATCTATTGCTAATACCGCGCAGGAAAATGTCAACGCACAGCCCCGCCCGGTCAGTTTTAATGGCATTCTGGAAGGACGCGTTGATCTTGTCTGGCTTGAAGTAAACGGCAAGGAAATACTTGGTTTTGATATCATCTTCAATAGTGTCAATACCGGCCCGGACAGTACTCAACCAGCAGGAGTCGCATTTCAGGGTGATGTAGCAAAAGCAATGTTCTGGTCTGTTGGATTTGCCGCTGGCATCTATATGCTGGTAGACGGTATAGAAAAAGATGACAATAAAAAAATTGCACTCGGTGTAGCCATTTTAATACTGGTTTTGGCCGATATGACAGTAACAGGTGCAACGGACAAGACATTCCTGCCTGAACTTAAAAAACTCACGTTAAATAAAACAGGCTTCCGTTTTGTTCGTATAAACATTCCGGCAGAGAGTATCCAGGATGATTATATTCAATTCTTGTTAAGCTTTCGTACAGAATTTGAAATCAATGGAGTATTAATTGAATTTCTTGCTGGCATTGGCAGTTTTTTACTGACAGGTCTTGGAGCTGTTGAAGATCTGTTTGGAGAAACGGTCGATAAAATAAAAATCCAGGGAAAACTCGATCTGGAATTTGATAACATCAGTATTCAGAATAAACCCTTACCAGGTTTTGTATCTACAATTTTTGAACAACGTGACTTTGCCATTCGTGCTAAAAAAATCCCCGAAATTGTATTTGAAGATTCAGACAGTGAGGAACAATCCAGTTTTCCAAAACCCGTTGTTGGTGTTGAATTTATCAACAGGCTGTTGGCAGGTACAACCGACCCGGAATATGGCCTGGCAATTAAACTTGAGGGGCTTACCAGCTCAGCATTTAAACTGGATACCCCGGCAGTTGGTATCGTTGCTATTTTCTGGCCGCAAGTAAAACTGGAATTCTTGCCGCAAGTAACCATCTTGCCCAGGTTTACTTTTGTGGTACCGGGTGCCTTGCTGGCCGAAGGCGTGATTGATCTCGACAAACCTTTACCCGCTTTTGGTGGCACACAAAACCGTATTTCACTGGACGTTGGTGTCATATCAACGGTGGCCAGCGGCAATATGGAGGACTTCCTTAAACTCAGTAAATATAAATACCGTTTTGGCGGAGAAGTTGTTTGGGGAGAAGCAACACATATAGCAGAAACAATTGAGCGACAATATGATTTTCTTTTTGTCGAAGTTCATTATTCTGGTGATACACCTCTTGCCGTTATCGGGCCTGTCGGTCTTTTCGGTTTAGGATTAATCTTTGGGCGTAATATCAGACCCGGCGTTCAAGGTGGGCAAAATAGTGCAATGGGAATTGCCAACTGGATTATTGGTCAACGACTGTTACCCGATGCAACTGATGATGACATTTTTAAAAATGTAAGGGACTGGCCAGCCATACCTGCTGCAGATGGTTCAACCTGGCACCCCGCCATCAATTACAATACAGAGGCTAATACTTTTGACGATCAGTTTGCAATTGGTTTAACCGTTAAAATTGGCTCGCCTGCTGATGCTGGAGAAAGTTACAAGGGTGAAGTGATTGTACTCGTTGGGTTCCCTGAATTCTGGTTTGCTATAGGGGGTATTGTAAGCTTCAAAAAAGTCAACGCCGAAGTGGTTGTTGTTATTGTATACGACCGCAATACGTTTGCGATAAAACTTATATTTGAAATTTCTGTTGATGAGGAAGGCAATGTCGTCACTGCAAAAATTCCATTTGAGCTCGGTGTTGTTTCCGAACCCAGTCGTTTCTGGATGTATATTGGTCACTATGATGAATCCAGAGGAAGCCCGGTAACATTACGATTTTTAAAAGGATTGTTTACCGTTAAAGGATATTTTGTTGCCGATACAGCAGGACTGGATAATTTTGGTTTGATACCCGTTGGTGACTTTGCACGCCCTGATTTGTCTGGAACAGCCATTGGTTTTGGCGTCATGATTCAACTGGGTCCAAAAAAATACGGGCCAGATGCCATTAACATAAAATTGTTTGCCGCATTAGGGCTAAACGTTGGCTTTACTACAAAACCATTTATTGCTTTTGGTGAAATATATGCCGGAGGTTATGTAGCACTAAAAATTCTGTTTTTAGAAGCAAAACTTGAATTACTCCTGCTACTCGGTGGTATGTCGACAGATGATGGCTATCGTTATGTTGGTTTATTTGCAATTAAACTGGGGCTACCCTGGCCTATCCCGGACTTTGAATTTTCATGTGATTTTGTTATTCAAAGCGATAATTTTCTACCCCTGCCTGATCCGATGATATCAACCACGGCAAACGGACTACGTCGCCTGGCACCTCCTGAAACAATAGAATTAGGCGCAGATGATGCCAGCCCTTTACCCATTGACGGAATCATATCCATCGCCTTTGACAAATCCATCCTCGAAATTGATATTGAAGACGCTGAAGGAATCGATAAAACACAACTATTATTAAATAACGAAAATCCTGACGATGATAAAGTATCAGAACAAATTGAAACTGATTACCAGGGTGTTCGTTATTTAATTTCGTTAGTACATATTGTTGAATCTGTAACCATAACACGACGCCCCTTGACAGGCGGAGCAACGGTACAGGTAGAAGAAATCAATGCAACCTGGGCCGTGCCCGGTTTATATGATTCAGGGGAACCCGGTTCAGAATCTGAAACAAATAAAACATTGTTTATCAATAGTTTATTCCCGCCACATTTACAATTCGCAACAGAAGAACTGGATCGGTTTAATACCTGGAGAGAAACACGTGAACATGTGTTTCCCTGCGAATATCCCGGTCAGGTTTGTATTAATCGCGAACCAAGGCCTGCCCTTAACACCGACGGCATACCGGAACTTGGTTTCGAAACTGACTATGGCAGCGTAACCATTCGGGAAGATGGTATAACCGAAGAAGAAGCACTTGAGGCAGAAAATACGGGGTTGCTCGGTTGGGAAAGTTTGACTGTGACTGTTCCTGTTATTTCATTGCCACGCCGAACACACATGGATTTACCCTATCCAGACAAAATTCAATTTATATTTCTCTTTGTACAAGAAGAACAAATAAGTACACGCGATATTTCTCAAATCGTTTTGGAACTTCAGGTTGAGATAATTATAAAACTTCGTGGTAAAGATGAATACAATCGATTAATCCTCAAATTATTACCTGATAATACTGTCGACTGTGGGTGGCGAATCGATGTTGAAGAACTTATCGTTTATGGTGATATTTTATCACTTATTGACTTTAGCGGAATGTGCATAGGTAACAGTAGTGTCGCAGCAATACTGGACATAGCGACATCCAACTTTACCAACCGGATCGATTTTATAAAAATAAATGGTTATAGCACTATATTTAATCCTGTGGTTTATGGATCATGGAGTTTGATATCAGAAAAAAGATATCAGGTAATCAATTGGCTTGACGGGTTTAAGTTTCTCCTTGGTAACCTGTGCATTGAAAACACACAACATTCATCGCGTAGCTGGGAAACATCCCGAACCACAAATGATATATTAACTAACCCTGCGGAAGCAGTTGATATATTTACTGATCGACTTTTATTTGAACCCGATAATGAGTACACAATAAATTATCAGATACGATCGTTTGCTTCGATTTACCATATCGATGAAAAAGGTACCAATCTGGTACAGGAAACAGATAAAGTATTCAGTACAACCGATGATGACTCTGGTATTCAGGCAGTACAATTTACTACCGAAGCAACGCCCTCCCACGACATTGAAAGATACCTTGGTTTTACCTATCCAATGCCCGGCATGCAGGCCCCCTACCCTGCTTCTTTAGCCCCATTCATAACGCTAAAATATCAGGGCATGATTAAAAATATTTACAAGAAGTATTATGGACGTGACGTATTGTTTCCTGTGCTGGTTGATATTGATGGTAACGAACTCGCGCCAGCACTTGAAGATACACTAACATTACAATCTTCAAGCAGTGATCAGGCCTTGCAGGAATTACTGAGTACCTGTCTGCCTAATGCAGAAGATTTTGTGAAGTTACAAATATCTGTTTGGCAACGTACATTACAAACAGACACGCGTTATTCTCTTCAACTCAAGGATGAGAGCAATCCGGATAGCCCGAAAATCCCGTTTACAATCAGCTTCAATACAAGCATATTCCCTGATTTGTCAAGTCATGTAACACACGTTGAAAGCCTGTTTAATGCGGTTGAGCAAGATCCGCTATTCAACGTCAGTACATTTTCAAGTGAATGCATAATTTTAATCAACAATATCTTGTTTGGATCCATCTCCGGTTTTGATGAAAGTGTTGAGAAATTTTATTTTGATTTCATGGGTGTTGAAGGTGGTCGACTAAATCCATTACCAACAGGAGACTATGCTTCATATCTGGTTGGCATAAACAGCAGTGGTGAATCCGAAATATGGGGGTTTGCAATTGAATCTGGAGAACCTCTTTTAGGTAAGGAAGGTATCAGTATTGCAATAAAACCAGGTTTTGAATCTCATGCCCTTAAAGGTATTTATGTGACAGATAATGATTTGTGTCTAATCCGCGACCGTTCAGGCAGTCGCGTCATTATTTTAAACAGTGCCGATCTGACAAGCTTCCAACGGTTTACTTCGGACATAACACTTGATATAGCGTTTTCAACCACAAAAGTGTTGCGTGCATCGATTGAAAACTATATATCCATAAATTTCCCGGACCTGGACGATACAGAACAAAATCTGTTAATAAACACACAATTGAGTGAAACAATGGCAATACCGGACATATCTGGTGCGATGACCTCATCCACTTCAACTTTAACCATTGAAATACCAACTGAATTATTTATGACAACACTCTGGCGATCAAAAGCATTTTCAGCATTAGGTGCAGGTTTCAAGGCTGATGATACCCTCCATGATGGCATACACCTCAAATGGATGTTCGACCCACGCTATGGATTGCCTGTACAACAGAATAAACAAAAAGCAACAGATGATGGATTTTACATCTATAAACTGAATAAAAAAATCCCCTGCCTTAAGCAGGTAGAGTTAATTAAATGGGTTGGCAACTCTAATATACCCGTGTTTTCTGAAGCCAATAACAGCCCCGATGGGCGTATTTTTATTGCAGAAGATAATAAATATTTTTTTTTACATAAAGCTGAAACAGAAAGTAACCGCTTTGTTCAAAAACTAAAAAACCAGATTCGTGCCATACGAAAATGGGAAACAGGCAAAGTTGAAACTGAGATTTTAAGCTATCTGAACGATATAACAAAAACATTAGGCAGTGACCTGCATAAACCGGCTCCATCATTGGAAAAAGCCGAAGTATGTGCAATAGATATCCGGTTTTCTGTTGGCACAGGTTTTAATCCCGTTGGTGATGGTTCAGGGAACAGTGGCTGTTTGGGTATATTGGTTTCAGCCTTTATCCAAAAAACATATGC
>JAADIL010000013.1 GCA_013151355.1 Gammaproteobacteria bacterium | reverse complement strand
AACCGTGTTCCATTTCCAGCTGGCCTTCAAACAGGCTGGTATTGGGTTTGTGACCAATGGCGATAAATACACCGTCCAGATCGATATCCTGCGTGTTGCCATCTTCGGTGTTTTTGATACGCATGCCGGTAACACCCATGTTATCGCCCAGCACCTCGTCCAGGGTGTGATTCCACTGGATATCAATGTTGCCGGTTTTGGCTTTTTCCATAAGCTGGTCGGCAAGAATTTTTTCGCATTTGAATTTGTCACGGCGATGCACCAGGGTCACACGTGAAGCAATGTTGGACAGATACAGAGCTTCTTCTACCGCCGTGTTACCACCACCGATGACCGCTACCGGTTTGTTCTTGTAGAAAAAACCGTCGCAAGTGGCACAACCGGATACACCGCGACCCTTGAAGGCTTCTTCTGACTCCAGCCCCAGATACATGGCCGAAGCACCGGTGGCAATGATCAACGCATCACAGGTAAAAACGCCGCTGTCGCCGGTCAGTGTAAAGGGGCGTTTGCTGAGGTCGGCCTTGTTAATCGTATCAAACACCATCTCGGTGTTGAAACGTTCGGCGTGTTTGCGCATGCGCTCCATCAATTCCGGACCCTGCACACCGTCATTATCACCAGGCCAGTTATCCACCTCGGTAGTGGTCATTAATTGTCCGCCCTGTTCCAGGCCGGTGACCAGCACTGGTTTGAGGTTGGCGCGTGCCGCGTACACCGCAGCAGAATAACCGGCAGGGCCGGAGCCGAGGATTAGCAGGTGGCAGTGTTTGGCGTCACTCATTGAAAAGCTCCCGGGTCTTGTTAAGAGGGTTCGATTGTGGCGGACATAAAAAATGCCGGTGTCGTCGCGTGGTGCATGCGCCACGCATATATAGTACGGAAAGGTGCTATGCAGGTCAAAGGAGGGGCTGTTGCAAATCGTTTTTGATCAGGGAGTTAGAAGGAGGATAAAAATGCACCCAGGGGAACTCGGGTGTATTTACGATGAGCGTCATACCATATAATGAATGGTAATAACCTCTCTGCACAGTGAATGTGATACTGCATAACCAAATGTACCCACCAATTAATGAATAACGAGGAAAAAATTTATCGCGACGTCCTGCCTCAAGGCTTTGAGCTTCACTGGTATGAGGTGAAGTCTGTACTGGGTCGTGGTGCGTTTGGTGTTACGTATCTCGCCCGGGACAAAAATCTTGATCAGTTCGTTGCCATCAAGGAATATTTCCCCAACGAATTTTCGACCAGAGAGTCGGGCTATACCGTTCATCCTGTCACCAGTAAAAGCAAGGAAATGTACGAGTGGGGGCTAAACCGGTTTATCCGTGAAGCCCGTACTCTGGCCAAATTCAAGTATCCGAATATCGTACGCGTATTGAGCGTGTTTGAAAACAACAATACCGCGTATATGGTCATGGAATATGAGCGCGGTAATGAGCTTTCCAGATTGTTCAGGGAAAAAAAGCATTCAACAGAGAAAGAGTTATTAGATATTTTTTTGCCGGTGATGAAAGGTCTGAAACTGGTTCATGATGCCGGTTTTATTCATCGTGATATTAAACCGTCCAATATTTATATCCGTGAGAACGGCTCACCTGTGTTGATTGATTTTGGTTCCGCCAGACAAGTCATGGGTGCTCCCACACGAGCCCTGACCAGTCTGGTAACTTATGGTTACGCTCCTTTTGAGCAATATAATGAGAGCGAAGACAAGCAGGGTCCGTGGACCGATATTTATGCCCTCGGTGCCAGCCTGTTTTTCGGTTTGACCAGACAGCTACCCATTGAGGCGTTGGCCCGTGGATCGGATATATTGTCTACTGGCATAGACCCTTATCAGCCGTTATCGGTGACTCTGGCGGGGAAATATTCGGCTTCGTTTTTACGCACCATTGATCACGCCTTGTTATTTCATGCCAACGAGCGACCACAGGACGTACTGGTTTGGGCGAACATGCTGAGTGGCAAGAGTGATGTGCCCGAATTGCCTGCTCCCATGTTGGAAAGTACGCACGAAGCAAGAGGGCGAGAGGAAGAGGGCACCGTTATACGTATCAAAAAACCCGAGTCTCCCACCCGGTTTCACGCACGAACCACACCTCAGTTCATAAAACGTTCATCAAATACCCGGTTGATTTCAATACTCCTGATTACCATCATCGTTTTTGCAACAGGTGCCGCTCTGTTGTTTATGTTGGAGGAGCAGGGGAAGAAAAAGGATGAGCAGGTAACGCAGGAACGGCAGGAACAAAAGATGGCATCTGACATTGATCGGTTGCTGACCCAGGCGGATCAGGCGTACCTGGCGGGTAACTATATAAAGCCGGAAGATAATAATGCTCTGCAACTCTATGTACAGTTATTGACGCTTGAACCTGCTCACAAACAAGCCAACAGCAGTGTCGAAAAAATCATTCAACGTTTTGATGACAGTATTCGTAATAATCTCGCGGATGGTTCTTTTGACAAAGCCGAAAAAAACCTTCAGCTGTTACTTGCAGCAAAGCCAGATTCAGAAAAACTGATTAAACTCCAGAATGAATTAGAGGCTGCACAAATTGCTCATTCCCGACAGCTTCAGCTTCTGGCCCTGGCTGATCAATATATGCAGCAAAACAGTTTACTGTCACCCATCGGCAACAATGCATTATCTATCTTGCGCCGGGTGCTTGAGTTTTATCCTGACAATAAGGGTGCAATACAACGTATTGAAACAATTACTTTTCATTATGTTGAGCAGGCAAAAAAGGACATTACGGCGGGAAAATTTTCTGCGGCACACAAAAATATCCGTAATATTAAATTTATTGACGATACCCATCCAGAAATTGCGCTGTTGAAGCATTCGCTTGCTAATGCAAAAAAAGTAGATAAACAACAGAAACTGGACCGTTTTCTTTGGCTGGCAAAAAAATCTGTTGACGAAAACAGGCTGCTTTATCCGCCCCAAAAAAATGCGTTTTATTTATACCAAAAAGTCCTGGATCGGGACGCTGGAAATATAAAAGCAAAAAATGGCATAGAGACGGTTAAAGCCGGCCTCAGAATAAAGCTGGATGGCTATCTGGAAAAACAGGATTATTCAAAAGCAGAATCACTTGTTATATTGGTTGAAAAAACCTTTCCGGGGTCAACTTTTTCGAAAAACATTCGTGCCGAATGGATTAATAAAAAGCCTGCACCCAAATCCGACATTCAAATTATCGAAGCGATGATTGGTGACTTTAAACAGGCATTTGAATCGCGTGATCAACGTGCACTGGAGCGAATGAGTGAGTATCAATCAGATCGAAAAGGTTTTGTCGAGCAATTGCTCGGTAATTACCGTTCATTCAAACTGAAAATTCTGAATGTCAAAATCATTGCCAGAAAAAATGTGGGCCGGGCAGATATAGAAATTACAAAACTGGTTAATATGCAAGGGCTGCCTGTTCAGCCGGGGACATGGAATCAGTTTGAGATAGACATTAAAAAGAACAAGGCAGGGCAGTGGAAAGTATACTGGTAACAGAGGCTGTGATTGCAGTGGAAACAACCACTGCCCTGTCAGGCTTTCATACTGAAAACGTGCACGTAATAACATCTTGAATTTGGCATTCTGTCTTCAGTCCGTCCTTGCTCGTTTTTTAATCACAAAAGCTCGAAGTTTGAGGACAGGAAAATGCGGATAACATAATTTTTTCTGTACTGCAACAGACTGATTACCAGGACAAGAAAGAGTCATTCATGGCATTATGCACTTGCTAATTACTGAGAGACTCTTAATTCCCGTTAGAGGGATGTGCTTTTTGAGAGGTATGTAGCAGGGGTAAGCCACAGTTCCCGTTGAGCACGGTTCTTTATACGGACAAAACAGGAAAATTACGAATAATTATTATAAGGCACTTTATTTGTGCCGGAGCACGCCATGAAGTTACATCGAATAATTTTAGTTGCGCTGTCAAGTTTCTTCTTTGCCCTGTTTCCCGTTGCACAGGCTGCCGAACTGGCATTGCCATCGGGTGATCTGATCGCTCCGGTTATCGAGCATACACCTATTAAAAAAGACATTTACACCGGTGAGCAAATCGACATAAAAGCCACCGTTACCGATAACGTGGGGGTCAAAAACGTCATCCTGTTTTATCGTGATGCCGATACCGTCGAGTTCAAGCGCCTGAAAATGAACCGCGATCTGGATTCATTTATTTACACGGCCCAACTTGCGGCCACCGACTCACCCGGCCTGGAATATTACATACAGGCAACAGATCTGGCTGGAAATACGCTGTTATTTGGTTATTCATTTTCACCGTTGACTATCGCGGTGGTACCTGTAGCCGTGGATAACATTGCTGCAACTGATAATAGTGATACCAATGCCGCTGCGGCCGCTACTCCCGCCGTCGAAGAAAAGAAAAAATCCGGTATCAGCAAGTGGGTATGGATCGGTCTGGGTGTCGTGGCGGCTGGCGCAGCATTATCTGGTGGTGGTGGCAATAATTCAGATCCACCTCCAACCACAGGTAGCCTGACCATTTCGGGACCGACACCTTGACCGACACCCTGGTGGGTGTTTATTAATACTCCGTCAGCATGCTGCGGGGCAATGTATTCATCACTACTTTTGAAAACAATAAAAATCGTCTAAAAACCCTGTTTTCACATCACGAAATAAGTCGAGCCATTGTAAAAAGGCTTGCTTCGAGAGATAGAAAAGAGAGGGGTTTCGACAGAAAATGAACAGGCAAAGGATATGCAAACTCACATTAACGTCCGGCAAGAAAAACCCCTCTGGAGTAAATTACGTCAGTGTCTGGGGTTGCTGCTTTTCAGCCTCATTTTAACCGCTTGCAGTCAGGGCCCTGACTCGCAACAAGGCGTTATTTCCGACGGCAAACTCAGCGCCCCCTTGCCGAAAGCCATTATCGCTCGTTCAATCAATGGCTCCACTCTCATTGTGGACATGGTGATCAATGGAGACACCGATAATCCGCTGCGGATTGAAAATCTCGACGTTGATACAGACGCAGGTACTTTTTCCGGTGGTGTACCTGGATTCTCCGCAGGCACATATACCTTGTCATTGGTATATTCCATCGTTGATTCCGCTCAGATAATCGTTGAGGTCATCAGAACTTCAGACATTACCGTCACTGTTGTGGCCAATGAAGATACACCCGCTGATTTTTCTTCCTCCAATATCTTTTATACGGATACCGACGGAGATACCTTCAGCAACCTGGATGAGCTGAAGGTTGGCGCCGATATCAATATCACTAATTATACTGTGGGAGGACAGGTCGCAGGACTAACGGGAAGTGGGCTCGTCCTGCAAAACAATGGCGGCGATGACCTGACAGTCAGTGAGGATGGCACTTTCAGTTTTAGTCCCACGGCAATCGATGGTGATGAGTATGCCGTCAGTGTGCTGACCCAGCCCGG
>JAADIL010000088.1 GCA_013151355.1 Gammaproteobacteria bacterium | reverse complement strand
ATTGCCGCGTTGCTCCCCATGGCCTTTGTGACCGGCCTCATGGGGCCATACATGAGCCCCATTCCCATCAATGCCAGCATGGGCATGTTGATCTCACTGGCCGTGGCTTTTGTGGTGACGCCATGGATGACTTACAAACTGCTGCACCGTAAACAGCAACGTGGGGTGGATAACACAGAAACAACTGGTGAAAAAAATAACAGCAAGTTGTTTGCCCTGTTTCAGCGTTTTATGGGGCCGATGCTGCGTGGTAACAGCGGGCGAAAGAATCGCTGGTTATTGTTAGGCACTATCGTGCTGTTGATCGGTATTTCTGTTGCCTTGCCGATATTTAAACTGGTGGTGCTGAAAATGTTGCCGTTTGATAATAAATCTGAATTTCAGGTCGTCGTGGATATGCCGGAAGGCAGCAGTGTGGAAGAAACAGCGCGAGTATTGCGTGAGATTGGCCATTATCTGGTGACGGTACCGGAGGTGGAAAATTATCAGGCCTATGCGGGCACGGCTTCACCGATTAATTTTAATGGGCTGGTGCGTCAGTATTATTTACGCCGGGGTGCCAATGTGGGGGATCTGCAAGTGAATCTGGCACCCAAACATGAGCGTGAGCGCCAGAGTCACGAAATAGCCGCGTCGGTGCGTGCGCCGCTGGTGGAAATTGGCCGACGCCTTAACGCCAATGTGAAAGTCGTGGAAGTACCGCCGGGCCCACCTGTGCAGGCACCACTGGTGGCAGAAATTTACGGTATTGATTATGACGGGCAACGGCAGGTCGCCCAACAGGTACGTGCTGTTTTTGAAAATACAGCAGACGTGGTGGATGTGGATGACAGCGTGGAAACACAAGCACCACGACTGATCATGAAAGTAGATCGTGCCAAAGCGGCCTTACTGGGTGTCTCCCAACAAAATGTGGTGTCGGCCATTGCCATGGCACTGGAAGGTGAAGATGTCAGTTATTTGCACAGTGCGCAGGTAAAATATCCGGTACCCGTGCGCATTGAGTTTGGAGTGGCTGATAAAGGCGCAGTTGCCTCATTGATGTCGCTGAAGTTGCGAGCAGATTTACATGAAAATATCAGTGGAAAAATAAGTGCATTGGTCTCTTTGTCCGATGTGGTCACGATAGAGCACAGCACTCGTGAGCAGGCAATTTATCACAAAGACCTGTTGCCCGTTGTTTTTGTCACGGGTGATCTGGCAGGTAAACTGGATAGCCCGCTGTACGGCATGTTTGATATTGTCGCGAAACTGGATGAGCAAGTTCAAACAGCCACCGGCACATTAACGCAATATTTCTTTGCGCAGCCGGAAAATCCCTATGAATACAGTCTCAAATGGGATGGCGAATGGCAGATTACGTTTGAAACCTTTCGTGATATGGGTATTGCCTACGGCGTAGGTATTATATTGATTTATTTGCTGGTTGTGGCGCAGTTTCGCTCTTATCTCGTGCCATTGATTATTATGGCGCCCATTCCACTGACCATTATTGGCGTAATGCCAGGGCATGCATTATTGGGCGCACAATACACCGCAACTTCAATGATCGGCATGATTGCATTGATGGGCATTATTGTGCGTAATTCTATTTTACTGGTGGAGTTTATTCAGCAACAGGTCGCCGAAGGGGTGGGGCTAGAAGAAGCGGTACTGCGTGCCGGTGCGGTGCGTGCCAAACCGATTGTGCTCACCGGTCTGGCCGCCATGCTGGGGGCGTTGTTTATTCTCGATGACCCTATTTTCAGTGGTCTGGCGATTTCGCTGATTTTTGGCATTCTGGTATCAACGCTACTGACGCTCGTGGTAATTCCGGTGATGTATTACGCATTCCGGTATAAACGTCAGTAATTTTGCAGGCATCTCATGTGTGCAAACAAACAAAACCACCCACACAGAGATATCGTTCCAGCGGATAAATTATGTGAATATTTGTATTGCTTTATTTAATTGCTACTATACCCGTAGCGATTGAAATTCAGGTCTGATTGCACGCCCTGTTTGCCCCATGGCGGCGTTGAAATTCCTTGCAATAGAGCGACTATTACGCGTCATTTTGTCTTGCCATGAAACAAATATGACGCACACTTAAACCTGGATCTCAAATGCTACGGGTATATTTCATGAATTGTTCAACGGTACAGGGATAATATTCAATCATGGCCGACCGCAGACTGCATGTATTTTATAACGTGGCACGCTTGTTGAGTTTCACCAAAGCTGCCGAATCTCTTCACATGACCCAACCGGCGGTGACTTTTCAGGTACGTCAGCTGGAAGAGCATTTTAATACCCGGTTGTTTGACCGTACCCACAATAAAATCAGCCTCACCGCAGCGGGTGAAAGGGTATGCTTCCATGCTGAAAAAATCTTCGAGATTTATGCAGAACTGGAAAACAGTGTGCGTGAACTTACCGGTGAAATTAGTGGTGTGCTGATTCTCGGCGCCAGTACCACTATTGCAGAATACATGCTGCCTGCGTTGCTGGGTGACTTCAAGGAGAAATATCCCGACGTTAATATTCGCCTCAAGGTATCCAATACCGATGGTATTGTTTCCATGGTGGAAAATAACGTGATTGATCTGGGCGTAGTGGAAGCTCCGGTAAATAATAAAAACCTGGCGGTGGAGCCCTGTCGTACGGATCGCCTGGTGGCCATTACACCACCAGGGCACGAGCTGAGCAAACAGGGTAACAGGCAAGGCAATAAAATTCCGGTGCAGGCCATCCTGGATTACCCCTTTATCTGTCGTGAAGAAGGCTCGGGTACCCGCGAAGTTATTATGGATTACCTCAAAGAATCCGGTGTGGAAGCGGCTCAACTCAACATTATTATGGAACTGGGCAGTCTGGAAGCGCTTAAGGGCGCTGTTGAAGCCGGTATTGGCGTCAGCATTGTTTCACGAGCTACCCTGTTGAAAGAAATCAAACTGGGATCGGTGGAAGTACTGGAACTGGATCCGCCATTGGAACGCCCTTTCTCGTTTGTGCATCAAAGGCACAAGTTTCGCCAGTGTGCCATGGATGAACTGCTGGAGTTTGCACGCAACTATTGTGAAAATCACAAAGCAGACAACGAATGACGGGTTGTCTCTGGCTTTTTTTTGACTTGAAAGGAAAAATGTCGAGAACATGAGCCCGGCCGAAAAAAAACTGTTATTGGTTTTTAAAAAACTGGCAGCAGCCGAGCAGGAAAATTTGCAGGCCTATGGTGAATTTCTGCTTGCCCGGCATCGCGAAAAATCACCGCAACCTGTTCTCGAACCTCAACTCATTCCGCGTGGCGAAAACGAAAGCGTGGTTGCGGCCATCAAACGTCTTTCTGCAAGCTATTCCATGTTAGACAAACCACAGCTGCTCAATGAGTCATCAGTGTTGATGACGCAACATGTTATGCAGGGCAGAGCGATAGATGAAGTCATCGATGAACTGGAAACCCTGTTTGCCCGTTTTTATCAGGAACTGCTTGATGAGCAAGTGGCATTAAACGAATCTCCTGCACAGGAAAGCCCATGAATATATTTCGCGAATGGTTTCAGCGAAATTTTTCTGATCCTCAGGCGATTATTCTGGCATTGTTGCTGGCGGGTGGTTTTTTTGTGGTTATTTACTGGGGCAGTATGCTGGCTCCGTTATTGGCCAGCGTGGTAATTGCCTATTTGCTGGAAGCGGTGGTGGCGATGCTGGAGCGTAAAGGGCTGCGGCGCATATTTTCGGTACTGATCGTTTTTTGTGTTTTTATTGTTATTCTGCTGTTTTTAATGCTCTGGCTGATTCCGGTGCTGACCACCCAGGTTGCACAGCTGGTGCAGGAATTGCCGAGACAAATTGATTTCGGGCAACAGATGCTGATGCAGTTACCTGAGCGCTATCCACAGATTGTCTCGGAACAGCAAGTCAACGAAATCATGAATACGCTTCGTGGCGAACTGGCAGGTTTGGGCCAAAGCGTACTGTCGCTCTCTCTGTCGTCCATTCCGGGGCTTATCGCTTTGGTGATTTATTTGATTCTGGTACCGCTGCTGGTTTTTTTCTTTTTAAAAGACAAGCAGCTGATCCACGGCTGGATTGCGACCTATTTGCCAAAGCAGCGTGAACTGGCGACTACTGTGTGGACAGAAATGGATCAACAGATTGGCAACTACGTGCGGGGAAAATTTTCCGAAATTCTTATTGTTGGTGGTGCGTCGTACATTGTGTTTATTTTGATGGGTCTGAACTATGCAGCATTGCTGGGTGCCCTGGTGGGATTGTCGGTCATCATTCCTTATATCGGAGCCGCAGTGGTGACGATTCCGGTGGCAATGATTGCCTTTTTCCAGTGGGGCTGGGGATCGGAGTTTGCTTATTTGATGTTAGCTTACGGTATCATTCAGGCACTGGATGGTAACGTGGTGGTGCCCCTGTTATTTTCTGAAGCCGTCAATTTGCACCCGGTAGCCATTATTGTCGCCGTGCTGGTGTTCGGTGGCCTGTGGGGTTTTTGGGGAGTGTTTTTTGCGATTCCGCTGGCAACCCTGGTGAAGGCTGTACTCAATGCCTGGCCTGTGGCAATTTTAAACGATGAGGAAAAGTTGTAAAACGTGTCGTAGCCGGATCGGGTGATTAATCTCTACAGGTTCAATTTCCCGCAGCTCGCTGCGGGGTCGTTTATTTTCATTCCTTATCTTCGATACCTTCTTCTATGCCTTCAATGATGGGACAGCCATTTTTACTGCCAGTGCACAGGTTCATCAACAGGGTTAGTTCGTTACGCAGGGTGGTGAGGTCCTGCAAGTGAGTTTCAATTTCGGCCAGTTTACGATGACTCAGCTCGCGCACTTCCGCACGGGCATGCTGTGGGTCTTCACGCATTTGCAACAGATCTTTGATTTCTGCCAGGGTAAAATTCATCTTTTGTGCGCGTTGAATGAATTTCAGGCAGGAGATGTTTTTATCACTGTAGATACGGATTCCTGATGCCGTGCGGCTGATGTTTTGCAACAGGCCAATTTTTTCGTAGTACCGTAAAGCGTCGGTGCTGAGCCCAAGCTGCTTGCCGATGTCACCGATACGATAATCGCTCATGGTTACTCCTGATTTATTGATGACCGTTTTGATGATTGTTGTGACAGAACAGCTTCGCACAATGCCTTTGCGCTGGGCGTCGTGGTAAAGACCAGCACGCCGTTAATGGCGATGCCGGGTGTTGCCCGAATACCGAGCTCAACTGCATAATCCAGTTCGTCCACAATATTGACCAGACGCAGGCTTATTGATTCATCTCCCAGTTTTTTTAATACCGCTTCCGCCAACTGAAAGGCCTTGCCACATTTGTTGCAACCGGGTGCAGAAAATATCTCGATATTGATGGTGGTATTGGGCATTTGAGTTTATTGAGATTCCTGAAATCCTGTCCTCAAATGTGAATTAAGCGCTAAAAATATC
>JAADIL010000155.1 GCA_013151355.1 Gammaproteobacteria bacterium | reverse complement strand
GGTTTAAAAAGGCAACTCGGCATCTGGCTTATGCCTTTTCACCAACGTACGAAATCCGTCCTGAATCCGGATCAACGCCTCTTCATTGGTAGCCTCAAAACGAAACACTAAACAGGGCGTCGTATTTGACGCACGCACCAACCCGAAACCATCTTCAAAATCCACGCGCAGTCCATCGATAGTGGTAATTTTGGCGCCGGGGAAATTTGCCGCTGCAACGAGTATGTCCACCAGAGGATGGTTTTCACCTTCGGCGGTGGTTAGCTGTAACTCCGGTGTATTGATGCTGTCGGGCAAGGCGTTAAAAATTTCATCCGCCGGACGACCGTCTTTGGCGAGTATTTCCAGCAGGCGTGATGCCGTGTAAGTGGCGTCGTCAAAACCATACCAGCGTTCCTTGAAAAAAATGTGGCCACTCATTTCCCCTGCCAGTTGTGCACCGCTTTCTTTCAGTTTGGCCTTGACAAAACTGTGGCCGGTTTTCCACATGGTGGCTTTGCCACCTGCCTGTTCGATAATTTTGTGCAGGTTGGTGGTACATTTGATGTCGTAAATAATTTCCGCGCCCGGGTTGCGGGACAACACGTCCTGCGCATACAGCATCATTTGTCGATCAGCCCAAATGACGTTGCCGGCGGGAGTCACCACGCCGAGGCGATCACCGTCGCCGTCAAAGGCGAGGCCGATGTCAGCCTGTTGCCCGGCCAGTGCCTGTTTCAGGTCTGCCAGGTTTTCCGGTTTGCTGGGATCAGGATGATGATTGGGGAAGTTGCCGTCCACTTCACAGAACAATTCTGTGACCTCACAGCCCAGTGCACGTAACAGTTGCGGTGCGACACCACCTGCCACGCCGTTACCGCAATCGACGATCACTTTCATGGGTTTGGCCAGCTTCACATCGCCAATGATGCGCTCGATATATTGTGCGACCACATCGGCTTTGCCCACTGAACCGGAGCCTTTGCTCAGCATGTCGGACTCGATACGTTTGCGCAGTTGCTGAATGTCAGGACCGGACAGAGTGGTGCCACCCAGCACCATTTTCAGACCGTTGTATTCTGGTGGATTGTGGCTACCGGTGATCATGATGCCAGAGCCGCTGCCCAGCTCACTGGCGGCATAGTAGAGCACCGGCGTGGGCACCATGCCAAGGTCAGTGACGTCGCGTCCAGCCTCGGTAAGTCCACAAGTCAGTGCTGTAATCAGTTTTGGCCCGGAGAGGCGGCCATCGCGTGCCACGTAAATATGTTGCTCGCCGCGTGCCCCGGCCTCCGCCCCCAGGGCACGACCGATCCAGTACACTGCATCTTCGGTGAGGGTTTTATCGACGATGCCACGCACGTCGTAGGCTTTGAAAATGCTGGTGTCGAGTTGACGATGTTGATTCATGATGTGTTTCGCTGTGTTGAAATACGTGGGCGGAGCAGAAAACCTTCGAAGGGTATCAGGTTCGTTTGACAATTACCCTACCCGAAGTCCGTCAAACCGAATCGACGACTTATAGTCAGAGCCCACAGAGGACCCCAGGAACCGGAAACTCATCCGGTGTCCCGCAGGGTGGGCTTTGCTCACCAACAGCACCTTTGTCATAATTAAAAAACGGATAACGGAAAGATAAAAAGTCGGCAGTTTTTACTTTGCTCTTGTATCTTTCATCCCCTGTTTTTTTCAAAAACTGACTTCCAGGCCCAGATTGAACATCGCGCCACGCGGCACACTACTGCCATCAATCGTGACCTTGTCTGAACTCCAGGCCAGGTCCACATTGAGCATCGCTACGGTAGCACCCAGTGTGTAATAGCTGATTTCCGAGCCTGCCAGGTTTTTACGAAGACCGGCACGTATGCCCGGTAACCACCAGGTGTCAGTAGCATAGGCTGCACTTATTGTGGCCCACCGGTATTCATCGCCGAATACATCTTCCACAGCATTGGCATCCAGGCCACCGGAGATCACCCAGTTCTGGTTGGCCGTATACAAGGCAGCTTCCAGCTGGAGTTGTTTCTCCATGGTGTAAGTATTGCTCGCTGCCAGCTTTTGGTACACGGGGCTGGTCGGATCATTGTAGTCACTGAGATCAATGGGGCTGAACTTAAATTCGGGTTCGTTGATGTTGGTCAGGGTAGCACCCGCGCGGTAATGCTCGCTAACCCACAATGCGCCGACGTCCAGCCCCAATCCACTATCAGAATCCAGACTGGAATCCAGCGCATCCTCAAAGACCTGCTCGGTACCATCAACAAGCCCACTGAAACGAATGCCTGTACGGCTGGTATCAACTCTGTAATAACGTCCCCTTAAACCACCATACAACGTTGCCTCACGGGTCTTCAAAAGGGGACGACTGTAACCCAGTGCAATCTCGATAGTACGCGCAGCTTTTACCAGGACAGTACTGTCATTGTCAATAGTAAACCCGTCAGGAACACCTCCCGTAAATGTGAGTGTCAGATCATCGGTGGGGTCATCAACACCCATATTGGCAGCAGAGGAATTAAAATTGACAGGATCATTCAAAGCCGTTGCCCGCGCAGCTATCGAGCCATTAACATCCAGTACCAGGCTACCACCCAGAGCTTTATGCGCAACGACCAGGGGCATTACTGGCAGATGACCGCCGAAAAAAACCTTGGCGTAACCATTGGCCTCGACATCCACCAGCAAGGCATTGAGACTGACCAGACGAGCGTCAATCTCGGCAACGGATGTTACCGCCTGGAGATTTTGAAACGCCTGTGATTCTGCATCAATTCGCGTATACAGGTTGTCCACTTCGCCAAACTCAAAACCCACACCAACCGAACTCAAAATCCCGAACCGGTACTGATTGCCATTCTGCTGCAACACCGCCGCACCGGCAGCCGGGTTGGTGATATCCGACATGATAGATTGACCATTGCTCACCGCACCGTAAGTCAGGTTGGAACCCGATGGATGATACAACGGAGTGGCCTGGGCTAATAAGGGGGCCAGTGTGGCGGCAACAACCAGCGCCGTGGCAATCATTAATCGTTTCATTGCAGTCTCCGTGTATGTGCACAGTTTGTATGTGTGTGTGGACGATCCGGTGTCGCTGTATCGCACATCCGGTCTGAGCATAGTCGATGTGCCCATCGGCTGGGAAATGAGGTTTCTTTAGGTTTGTGGTAATCCGCATTGTACGTTTTCAGCACACCCGGCAAAAAAGGATGGTTGGTTTACAGCCGCCGGACCATTAGAATCACGCCTGCCTTTGAATATCAGACACTTTAATACCCGGAAACACACCTTGCCATCGCTTGATCGCCTTATTTCCCGCATCGAAACCATCTCTGAATGGAGCGGCCGCGCCACCGCATGGCTGGTACTGGGCATGGTATTGCTCATTGGTTTCGATGTAACCATGCGCTACCTGTTCCAGGCAGGCTCCGTAGGCCTGCAAGAACTGGAATGGCACCTGTTCGCGCTGCTTTTCCTGCTCGGTGCGGGTTACACCTTCAAACACAATGGCCATGTGCGGGTGGATATTTTCTACCACAGTCGCCACATGGACAGCCGTCGTCGCGCCTGGGTGGATTTGCTTGGTGGGTTGTTTTTTCTGCTGCCATTTTGTCTGTTGATCATCATCAGCTCCCTGCCTTTTGTGGCCAATGCCTTTGCTATCGGTGAGGGTTCGCCAGACCCGGGCGGACTACCGTATCGATTCCTGCTTAAAGCCGCGATTCCCGTGGGATTTGCGCTGCTGTTGTTGCAGGGGCTGGCGCACATTCTGCGCAGTGTACAAATTCTGCTGAGTAACAATGACGTTAATACCCCTCCCCGAACCAGCCACAACGGAGCACAGGATTAATGGAAATCTGGGCACTGGTTATGCTGGCGGCGGTAATCGTCCTGTTGCTCATCGGCTACCCGGTGGCCTTTACTCTGGGCGCGGTGGCATTACTGTTTGGCGGCATCGCTCTGGGACTGGATTTTTTCGCCCTGCTACCTCTGCGTATTTGGGGAGTGATGACCAGCTTCACTCTCATCGCCGTGCCCTTGTTTGTGTTTATGGGTATCGTGCTGGAAAAATCCGGCATCGCCGAAGAGCTGCTGGAAACCATGGCACGCCTGTTTGGTCGTCTGCGCGGCGGCATGGGCGTATCCATTGTGTTGGTAGGCGCATTACTGGCTGCCACCACCGGCGTAGTGGGCGCAACGGTAGTGACCATGGCGGTGATCGCTCTGCCAGTAATGCTGCGCCACGGCTATAAACCCGAGCTGGCCACCGGCACCATCGCCGCCTCGGGCACGCTGGGGCAAATCATACCCCCCAGTATTATTCTGGTACTGCTGGGTGATGTCATAGGCGTGCCCGTGGGCCGACTGTTCATGGCGGCAGTAACACCGGGGCTGGTGCTTATTGCCCTGTTTATTATCTATGTGTTGGTGCGCGCCAAATTCAGACCGGACGAAGCACCTGCCCTGCCCGTGAACGACGACGCTGGCCCGCTGTGGCCGCAGGTGTTCAAAAGCCTGATCCCGCCACTGTTTCTGGTGTTCGCCGTACTGGGTTCGATTTTCTTCGGCGTGGCATCCCCCACCGAATCTGCTGCCGTGGGCGCACTGGGCGCGTTGTTACTGGCCGCTATCCGCAAACGCCTCAACCTTGGCAACCTGCGTGAAGCCATGCGTTCCACCACCCGAATGACATCCATGGTGTTCATGATTCTAATTGGCGCTACCGCCTTCGGTCTGGTGTTCCGTGGCATGGGCGGTGATGAGCTGGTAAAGGAATTAATGACTGGCCTGCCCGGCGGCCCGTGGGGTTTTCTGCTGGTGAGCATGCTGGTGATTTTCATACTGGGCTTCTTCCTCGATTTCATCGAGATCACTTTCATTGTGGTACCCATTCTTACACCCATTGCCGTCTTTCTCGGCATCGATATGTTGTGGTTCGCCGTACTGATTGCGCTTAATCTGCAAACCTCTTTTTTGACGCCACCCTTCGGCTTTTCGCTGTTTTATCTTAAAGCCGCCGCCCCACCAGAAATCCGTATGCCGCAAATTTATCGTGGCATCCTGCCTTTTGTGGGCATTCAGCTGCTGGCACTATTGATGGTGATG
Organism: Gammaproteobacteria bacterium; assembly: GCA_013151355.1. Taxonomy (GTDB): domain Bacteria; phylum Pseudomonadota; class Gammaproteobacteria; order SZUA-152; family SZUA-152; genus SZUA-152. The sequence goes on along the minus strand of JAADIL010000155.1, from coordinate 417 downwards.
CTGTTCCCGCAGGTCACACTGTGGCTGCCAGATATAATGGATTCTATGCAGGGGTTCTGACAAACAGCTTCAAGCGATTGTCCCGGAAGGTTTTTATTCTGGAGCAATTCCCGGCAAATACATCAGGTTTTTTGTATTAACGTTTTTTGCGCAGCAAGCTGATACATAAAGTCTGATATGTGACATGTACGGAGGTGTGACAAAATGACCAAACAAATAAAGTCACTGGTTTACATTCAGCGGAACAAACCGCTCCCCGGCCACGAATCACAGAGTCATAAAATCCAGCGCAAAGGCGCGGAGATGCAGAGAGATATCCTTTGCGCTCTCTGCGTCTTTACGTCGGGTTTTTATTACCCAAACTCCGCTGCATACGCTTACAACTCAGAGATGAACCGGAAGCCTGGCTGGATCGAG
>JAADIL010000195.1 GCA_013151355.1 Gammaproteobacteria bacterium | reverse complement strand
GAGTTGATGGAGAAGCTGGCATCGATTACTCCCGTTGAAACAACGATACCCCTGTATTCAACAGTAACCGGTGAGCGTGTTACAGACAGGCGTTATGATGCGGCTTACTGGTGTGAAAATGTACGTAATCCTGTTTATTTTGAGAAAGTAATACGTACACTGATTGATGATGATTACCGTGTATTTATAGAAGTAGGTCCTCATCCGGTATTACGTAATTCCATTAAAGAAATCTGTGCTGACGCAGGCAAAGAAATACACCTGTGCCAAACCTTAAACAGAAAGCAGCAAGAGCCTGAATCGTTCTATCAGTCTGTCGCTAACGCCTGTGCAGAAGGAGCCGAGTTGCAATGGCAGCTTCGCCATCCGACAGGTAATTTTGTGAAGTTACCTGTTTACCCCTGGCAAAGAGAGATGTTATGGCGCGAATCTGAATCACAGCGACGTGACCGTCAGGATGATGTTGAACGGCCATTGCTGGGAATGAAAATACCCGCAGCGAACGTGTGGCGCTGTGATCTTGCAGACTATCGGTTACGTTATCTGGAAAATCATGTTGTTGACGGACTGGCCATTATGCCGGCGGCAGGCTATATCGAAGCCATGATTGAATGTGCTCAGGGAATTTCAACGGATTCAGGCAAGGGCTGGCGACTGGCTGATATCGTTATTGAAAAGGCACTGGTACTTGATTCAGGAGAGGCACTCAATATGGAAGTGACGGTGAATGAATCAGGAGATACATTCACGGTGAAAAGTTTTAATGAGCAAAGGCCGGACCAGGTGAGTCGGCATGCAAGCGCATCTATCTATCCGTTGCCGGTTATCGGCTGTTCTAAAGTGGATATTCAGAGTTTGTTGGCAGAGTTTGAGAAACCACTACAGGCGAGTGAAATCTACGGAAATTTCACGAAATTTTCCATGCAATACGGCCCTCTCTTTCAGCCAATAGAACGCTGTTATCTGAAAGGTAATAATGATGAGGTGATCAGCCAGTTAGTGTTGCCTGATGATCCTGCTTTGAATCGTCATCACTATCAAATGCATCCCGCTCTGCTGGATGGTTGTTTGCAAACGGTATTATGTTTGTTGAATCCCGAAGAAGGTGCTTTCCTTCCGACAGCCATTAATGAAATGAAAATTTACGATGTTTTTCCTGCGCGTATTTATTGCCATGGTTGTATAAAAAAACGTAATTCACGAAGAGTTGAATGTGATCTGTCGATGTTTGATGAAAAGGGCAATGTGATTGCAAGCATAAAAGGCCTGGTTTGTTCAGCATTGTTAAGCAAGGACAGGCACAAAGAATATCCTGAAGGCGATCTCAGGTTTGAATGGAAAGCTGAAGAATTGAATAATTTTACGGTGATCAACAAAAAATGGTTAGCCATAGAAGAAGGTAATGTTTCTATTTTCAGTACTATATGTACTCACTTTACCCGATACCCTGATGTTGATGTCACTATTTCTTCCATGAAAGAGGTGATGTCAGGGGGCATAGATACAACAAAATTTGATGCGGTTTTATATATGGCTGATTCAGGTTATGACAATGATCTGGACCCGGCCGGAATGCAGGCCAGTGAACACCTTCTTGAGCTAATACAGGTGTTGGCAAAAAGCGCTTCTATTCCCCGGCTCTATATTGTGACGCGGAGTGCCTTTATCGTTGACCCGTTTGATACAGCCACTATTCCGGCTCAGGGCGCACTGGCAGGGTTGAGTCGGGTGGCATTTAATGAAATCGATAATCTCGGCTCCACTATTATTGATCTGCCAAAAATAGTGGATGATGAAAATATTGTAGCCCTGTTGAAGGAACTGCTTTCTAATCGTAACAAGGATGAAGTTGCGCTGCGCAATTCGGGGCGCTATTTCTCGGAGTTATTACCTTCTGGTCTGTTTACGGAGGTTCATAAAAAGACTCTTTCTGCCGAGGCGGGAGACAGGTTTGAGTTAATACCGACAGACAATGAGGAGGCTTTTGAACTGGTAGAGCAGGTGGCACCTGAAATTTCTGTTAATGAGATTGAGTTAAAGATTGAAGCCATTAATTTACCAAAAAATATGATTGGCCATCAGAGCAGTAACAATGAATCAGAACTGACGGGTGTGTGTGCTCGTGTCACGCGTGTTGGAATGAATGTATCCGCTTATAATGCAGGTGATCGTGTTGCAGGAATTATTCCATTCTCACTTTCTTCATATATTATTTCTCCGGTGGATGCCGGGGTATTGGTAAAAATTGATGAAGTTGTACCTGCTTCGTTTGCGGCCAGTGAAGCAACATACATAGCATCTTCCCGACGGATCATTGATAAACTTTCCCTGCCTGGTGGATCAACGGCACTGGTCTGTGAAAATGCGCCTGGTCAATCACTTTCATCCTGTCTCAAGAAAAAAAACATCAACGTTATTACTGTTTCGGCGAATAAAGATTGTTGGCATCAGACGTTAATAGACGACCTTGTTGGTGACAAAGAAATTGCATTACTTGCCGTACCTGTTAATGAATGGGACAAAGTGTTCGGATTTACCATGCTGACTCAGGGAGGTGTGGTTATTGACCTTGCCAATAATGATGATGTCTTTACATATCGGCACGGCATTGGTTCCATGATTCGTTATAACCTGGCCAGTGATCTAAAAAATAACAAGGCACAAATTAGTGAATATTTACGTGAAGCAATGACAGGTGATAAAACGAAATTCAGCGGGAAAAGCATGAAGCTGGCGCAGTTTGTCCAGAATGGAACACCGGTGACTGATACTGATCTGGTGCTGGATTTTGATGACAACTCGGCACTGCTCGCGAAAGCGGCTGATGTCGTCAATATTTTTTCCGATGCTGTTTATCTTGTTACAGGAGGCTTTGGTGGTTTGGGGAAAGAAACAGCAAAATGGCTGGCCAGAAATGGAGCCGGACATATTGTACTGTGTAGCCGAAGAGCCGGAGAAAGTCATGATGACCAGGTATTCATGGAGATGCTGGGTACCATGGGATCGCATGTCACGGCTCAACCTTGTGATCTTTCAGATATTACTTCCGTTCAGAACATGATCGGGATAATAGAAAAAACGGGTATACCTTTTAAAGGAATTTTTCATACCGCAGGTTTGATAGAAGATAAACCCGTTAAAGAAATGACCAGGGAAGATATGCGCAAGGTCATGCTTCCCAAGGCGTTGGGTGCCTGGCATCTTCACGTGACAACACAGTCACACAAGCTGGATCATTTTGTTTTGTACTCTTCCATCGCTGTATTACTGGGCAATAGTCGGCAGGCTAATTACTGTGCAGCGAATGGTTTTCTCGATGCTTTGGCAAGGTATAGACAGCTGCATAACCAGGCAGGCATGAGCATCAACTGGGGCGCGATCAGCTCTGTGGGAATCTTGAGCCAGGACAGCAAAATCGGAGATCACCTGACTCAAATTGGATTGGCTCCTCTCCCGTTTAACCTGGGATTGAATGGTATGGAGCGTGCAATTTCAACAAGGCAAGTCAATATCAGTATTTCTTCTCAGCCCGAATGGGAAACGTGGAGAGGGTATGAGGTGAACGCGTTGCAATCATCGCGTTATCGCACAGAATTTGAAAGGGCAAGAGGAGAGCGTGATGATTCTGTCAAGTCACGCCTTGCCACCAAACTTGCGGTGCTTGACCAGGAGGTACAGACACAAGTGTTAACGTCACTGGTGTCAGAAATTTTTGCGACGGCATTGAAAATGCCAGCAGAACAAATTGATCCCTCACGCCCTCTGGAGTCATTGGGTGTTGACTCCCTGCTGGCAACAGAAATTCGCATGAGTCTGGATGTGACTCTGGGAGTCTCTGTTTCGGCACTGGAGTTGACTGGAAGCAGTTCTATAGCCTCTCTGGCACATAAATGTCTTGATCAACTACAACTTGATAATCAGGAAGATATTGCGGCATAACAATATGGAGATTTTTGATGGGCACGAATGCAGATTTACTGGAAACATTCAAATCAGAATTTTTAGGCGATCATTCAGATGACAAAAAAGTTAACACTAATGCTGGTAGTGGCAAGACCAGTATTGATGTTATGGATGTAAAAAATACCGCAGACTATAAAATTATTGAGAAAATGGACAATGCTTACGGGCGGGAAGGGATGAATAATCCCTACTTCATGCCGCGTTCTGGCCACTTGTCCAACAAGGTCACCAGCAAAGGAAAAGAATTTATTTGCTATTCCGGCTACAACTATCTTGGTTTGGCTAATGATGAACGTGTTGTTCATGCTGCCAGACTCTCCCTCGATCAATATGGAACGCATGCAGGGGCCGCACGCATGGTTGGGGGAGAAATGGATATTCACGGGGAACTGGAACAAACCTTGTGTGATGCGTTTGGTTTTGAGAGCTGTATAACGACAGTTGGTGGTTATATGACTAATGTCACGACCATTGGATACCTCATGGGCAAGCGTGACCTGATTATTATGGATGAGTACATGCATAACAGTGGTGTTATGGGAGCGGTTATGGCCGATAGTCGCCGGATTGTTTTCCCCCATAATGATTTTGATGCCCTGGAATCTTTGTTGAGCGCGAATCGCGGAAACTATGAAAAAGCAATGATTATCGTCGAGGGTGCTTACAGCATGGATGGCGATCTGGCAGATTTACCTCGTCTTGTCGAACTTAAAAAGAGACACCGTTGTTGGTTGATGGTGGATGAGGCTCATTCTTTTGGTGTGGTGGGTAAAAACGGGCTGGGTTTATGTGAACACTGGGGAGTGGATGTCAAACAGATTGATCTTGTTATGGGCACTTTGAGCAAGAGTTTTGCCAGCTGCGGTGGTTTTCTTGGTGGTGCTGAAGACATGATACGATTGCTGCGCTTTTTTGCGCCGGGCGTTCTTTTATACAGTACGGCACTTCCTCCGGCATCTGCCGCAGCAGCCAATGCAGCAATAAAAGTAATGCTGGAAGAGTCATGGAGAGTAGAAAAACTGCAAAATAATGTCAGGCAATTTTCCCGGGAGGCAATCGAAAGAGGGTTTGATATCGGGAAAAGTGGTGAGTCAGCCGTAGTGCCTGTGATGTTGGGAAACAGCATGCTGGCCATTCATCTGATGTCTGATTTACAACAGATTGGCATCATTGCTCATGCTGTTATGTATCCCGTCGTTCCCGAAAGCCAGGCTCGTCTTCGTTTTTTTATTACGTCAGAACATACGCAGGAGGAGTTTATTTATACACTGGACTCCCTGAAGAGAATATTGGCGAATACCACAGCTTGCGCAGGAGCATAAAGCATGATGGATCATTACGCCAAATGGATATTAATGCGCCCCTGGTTTGTTTTTTCCGTATCTCTTCTCCTGGTTTTTATTGTCTCGATGGGCATTTTCGGATTGGAGTTCAGAAGCGATGCCAGAGTATTTTTCTCGGATGAAAATCCTGAATTATTGGAACTGGAACGCTTCGAAGAAAAATATGGCCGCGAAAATACCCTGGTATTTATTGTCTCTGCCAGGGAAGGTGACCTGTTTACACCATCAAAATTGACAGCATTAACCACATTAACGGATATGGCATGGGCAATGCCATACACCAAACGTGTGAACTCAGTCACAAACTTCCAGCGCGTTGTCGCGCAGGGGGACGATATTGTCATTGACCACCTTTACCGGAAAGGAGACGAAATTTCCCTGCAAGATGCGCAAGCCTTAAAACAGGCCGCAATGCAGGAGCCCATGCTGTCTGGACAACTGTTGAGCCATGATGCAAAGGTGGGTTTGGTGGCTGTCGAATTTCGTTTGGACGACACTGTCCTGGGAGACCCTGCTTTTGATTTAACGGAACAGGCAAGAGAAATTATTACTGATTTTGAAGCAACATATGATGAATTTGACTTAAGACTTTCCGGTTCACTGGCGCTGGACAATGCATTCGGTGAGGCGGGTGCCAATGACGGGGCATTGTTAACCCCGATTATGGTTACGCTGATGCTCTTTCTGATCTGGTTGATATTCAGATCATTATGGGTAGTCACAGCGATAACGGTGATTATCTTCGCCGCCATTGCGTGTGGGATGGGTGTCGCCGGTATGCTGGGTATACCCCTCTCATCTCCCAGTATTACAGCACCCTTTATTATTTTGACGCTTGCAACAGCCGACTGCATACACCTTGTTTCGGCCATCTCCCGATTTCGCCGGGAAAATCCTGATGAAGATAAATCATGGGCGATACAACAAGGCTTGAAAGAAACGGTTCGTCCCATCACGATGACCAGCCTGGCAACCGCGGTGGGCTTCTTTTCCCTGATGTTCAGCGAATCACCTCCCTTTGCCCATTTAGGGATAATTTCCGGTTTTGGCACTTTGTTTGCCTGGGGTTTCAGCCTTACCCTGTTGCCTGTTTTTCTTCTGATATTTCCCTGGCGTGTAACACAACGACGCCCACTGATACCTGAATCACTCTGGATTTTTGTGCACGGACTGGTCACACGGCATACCAATAAAGTGATTGTAATTTCTCTTGTCTCGGGGCTTGGTCTGTCCGCTCTGGCAGTGACCAATAAACTGGATGATCGTTATGTCCAGTATTTTGATAAGCGTTTCGAATTCCGAAATGATACAGACTATATGAATCAACATATCGGTGGGTTTTACACCATTGATTACTCGCCAGCTACTGACCGGGATGGCATCACGGAGCCTGAGTATTTAAACCAGCTTGACCAGTTTTCAGAGTGGCTGAGAAAACAGCCCGAGGTCTCTCATGTTCACTCTTTGGCCGATATCATGAAAACTCTGAATCGCGCCATGAATGGTGGTAATGAAGAAAACTATGTCTTGCCCACCGATAAATATGTTGCTTCCCAGTACCTGTGGTTATATGAAATGTCTCTGCCCATGGGACTTGATCTCAAGGAACAGATAACTCTGGATAAAAGTGAAAGCCGACTAACGGTATCGTTGTATGACGTTTCCACATCAGAGATGCTTGACCTTGTCCGGCGCGCTGGACAGTGGATGGATGAACATACGCCATTATTGAGTGAGACCGCCAGAGCGACAGGGACGAGCGTTATTTTTTCCTATATCGGCCAACGTAATATTGACCAAATGTTGAAAGGAACACTGCTTGCGCTGTTGGCAATATCTGTTCTTCTCTTTTTCCTGTTCAAGTCTTTTGTACTGGGCGTATTCGCTACTTTAGCCAATTTTATCCCTCCTGTTGCCGCACTGGGTGGTTGGGCATTGATCATTGGCGAAGTTGGTATGGCCGTTGCCGCTATTGTTGCTGTCACATTGGGTATTGTGGTGGACGATACCATTCACCTGATTGAAGCACTGCGCAGAGAACGAAAGTGCAAGGGTGTTGATCATAGTCAGGCAATCCTGAATGCAATGAAACATTCAGGGCCCGGGATTCTCATTACAACGATTGTTTTGGTCGCCGGTTTTTCCTGTCTGGCTATTTCAGGGTTCCAGATAAATGCATGGATGGGGTTAATGACGGCCATCGTAATTTCACTGGCTCTGATATTCGACTTTCTTTTTTTACCATCAGTTATCTATAAAACAAGGAAACTGTAATGAACATAATATCGATATCATCTGGAGTGAGCCTGTTTGCCATGAGCCTGTTGGCAACGACCTCACCTGATGTGGATGCCAGTAATAATCGTGGTCTTGAAATTGCCATTGAAACAGAGAAACGTGATTTCGGTTTTGGTGGTTATTCGGTGTCGGGAATAATGATGCTGAAGGGCCCGGATGGATCTACTGGTGAACGTAAATTCAAAATGTATACCATGGAGGTTTCTGACGATGGTGATAAACGTCTGGTTAATTTCCTGGAGCCCAGAGATCTGGCAGGCATGGTCTCTTTAACCTATTCACATGGTTTGAAGCCGGATGATCAATGGATTTACATGCCTGCACTTCGTCGCACCAAACGCCTTGCTGCCAGAGATAAAAGTGGAAGTTTTGCAGGAAGTGAATTGTCGTTTGAAGATATTGGTACCTGGGAAGTAAAAAAATATACTTACAACTATATTAAAGATGAAATTCTGGATGGAAAGCCGGCATTTGTTGTCGAAAATACCCCTGCTTATCCTTACTCCAGCTACAAAATGATAAAAGAGTGGGTGGATCAGGAGATCTATCGCCCCTTGCGTTTGCTATACCATGATATTAACGGGCGACCATTAAAAGAAATGCGTTTTTACGATTATAAAAAGTTTTCAGACAAGTACTGGCGCCCCATGAAAATGGTGATGACCAACCTGAAAACCGGTGCCGTATCGACTATTCTTTGGTCTGATTATCAGTTTGATATCGACATTAAGGCAAGCGACCTTAATCCTGCGGCACTGCGGAGATGGTCCAGATAATGTGGAAAAATCATGCTGTCATATCAGGAATGGAAATTGAATAACTTATGCAATTGGCATCTCTGCTTCAGCCCGTCTTTGCCCGTTCCTCAATCGCAAAAGCTCGAAATAGAAGTGACTATTCCTGCACTTTTGCTCAATCAAAACGAACGAAGACGGACTAAATCAGAGCGCCACTGGTATAAGTTATTCAATTTCCATTCCTTATTGTTTTTTTTGATGGTAGTGCTGCATACAATTGCCAACGGAGCGACGTTAAAAGGGGAGATCGAGGGGCGATATGATAATTTCGCAGAAGATTCGTTATTTAATGAACAATCTGTTCGTCAGGAGCAGTATTCGTTAGCCACAACCCTGAATTATCATCGCCAGGTAAATCGTGATGTTGACATCAATATTTCTGTTTTTGGCCGTTATCACCCAGAGGCCAATGAACCCTGGCGAGGCGATGTGCGTGAACTTAAATGGAGCCACTACGCCTCACCGTTTGAAATATCCGGCGGCGTATTAATGGAGCGTTGGGGTGTGCTGGAAGCATTTAGTCCGGTTGATATACTTAACCCAAGAGATCGTGTTGAGGATTTTCAGGGGGATATAAAGCAGGGTATTCCGGGAGGGAAGCTCTCCTGGTTACTGGGTGATGGCGGTATTGATATATGGTTTTTGCCGTATAGTCGTGAAGAGCGTTTGGCCGAAGGAAAGGATCGGTTCAGGACATCGGCGTTTGCATTTTCTGATGCAGAGTTTGAAAAGGGGCAATATACACTTTCATCAGCGATTCGTATTTCGCAAATGCTGGAATCCGTGGAGCTTGCGATCTCTTATTACAATGGTCATGTCCGGTCACCTTATTTTACACCAGTTCTGGATGGTGCAGGTAATGCCATCAGTCTACAGCCCAATTATGCCTGGGCAGAACAGACAGGACTTGAATTGTTGTGGGTCAGAGGGCAATTGCTTGCAAAGCTGGAATCAATATATCGCTCCTCTGACGAGGGTGATTTTTTGGGCCTGGGTATTGGATTGGAGCGTGAATTTCCCCGAATTATCTCAACCAGGGGCTCACTGACGCTGTATGGTGAATATTATTATGACGAGCGGGAATCTGATCGCAGTTTTCCTTTAACACCTTTTCAGAACGATATTTTTCTTGGTTTTCGTCTTGCCCAAAATAATTTGAGCAGTACTGTATACGAAGTCCGGTTAACTTATGACCTGGACTATGAATCAACTTTTTGGGACCTTCGTGTCAAAACCCGCATTAAACGGCAGTGGCTTATTGAAGCGAGCCTCTATAAATTTTCTCATGTCGATAATGATCCAGCATTAAGATCGTTTGCATCTGACTCAAGGTTCGCAGTCAACATAATTTTAGGATTTTGACATGGTGTGCTTAACTTGATTTAGCTGGATGAGCAGGATAAGGATGTTATTGCGTGCACGTCCCTTATTCACGTTCCCGAATACAAAAGGGTGAGTATGAGTTTGTGTCCATGTGTAGCAGGAGATTTTGGGGGGCAGCATGAACAAAAATCCGACAACCCTACGAGATTAATAACAAAGCCCAAATCACCACCATATTTAACAAGGCAACAAACACAGCAGCCGAACCAATATCTTTGGCGCGCCCGGACAATTCATGTTGCTCTCCACCAAAACGATCCACCACGGCTTCGATAGCCGAATTTAACAGTTCGACGATTAACACCAGCAACAGACTGCCGATGAGCAAGGCGCGTTCAATGCCGTTTTGTCCCAGCCATAGCCCGGTGGGGATCAATACAAGACACAATGCGAGTTCCTGTCGAAAGGCGGCCTCGTGCTTGAAGGCGGCTTTGAGCCCGGCCCAGGAATAACCAGCGGCCTTGATGACGCGTTTCAGTCCTGTGTTGCCGGGTTTGCTCATGGCTATTGGTTGTTGTCGGTTTTATAACGCAGGTCGAGTTCACGCGCCGCTTTAACATCGTCCAGGCGGCGCATGGGCATGGTGTATGGTGCGCCTTTCAAGGTTTCTGCATCAGACTCTGCTTCTTTTTGTATTGCCACCATGGCTTCGACAAAGGCATCCAGGGTTTCTTTGGATTCCGATTCCGTTGGTTCAATGAGCAAACACTCCGGCACAATCAACGGAAAATAGGTGGTTGGCGCATGGAAGCCATAATCCAGCAAGCGCTTGGCAAAGTCCATGGCGGTAACGCCTTGTTCTTTGGCTTGCCGTTTCAGGGTGAGAATGAATTCGTGAGTGGCACGTCGCTCGGGCAGGGCCATATCAAAACCGGCCTGATTGAGTTTTGCCATCAGGTAATTGGCATTGAGTGTGGCGTAATCCGCAACCCGTGTCATACCTTCTCGTCCCAGCAGCAGGGCATAAATATAGGCGCGCAACAATACTCCGGCGTTACCCATGAAGGTGGAGAGGCGGCCAATGGTTTGCGGAAGGTCTTTTTCTGTCAGCCAGTAATAACCATCGTCATTTTTTCCCACAACGGGAATCGGCATAAATGGCTTGAGGCGTTCGCTGACACCCACAGGCCCCGCACCTGGCCCACCGCCACCATGTGGAGTAGAAAAGGTTTTGTGCAGATTCATGTGAATCACATCAAAACCCATGTCACCGGGTTTGACCTTGCCGAGAATCGCATTGAGGTTTGCGCCATCGTAATAGAGCAGTCCGCCAGCATCATGTACGATCTCGGCGATTTCTTTAATGCGTCGGTCAAATACACCCAGCGTGGAAGGATTGGTGAGCATGATGCCTGCTGTTTGCGGTCCCACGACGGCTTTGAGTGCATCCACGTCCACGTCGCCATTGGCATCGGTGGGAATCTCTTTGGTGGCATAACCACACATAGTGGCCGTCGCGGGGTTGGTGCCGTGGGCGGCATCGGGCACCAGAATTTCGCTGCGGGTGGTGTCGTTATTGGCATCATGATAAGCGCGAATCATTGCGACACCGGCAAACTCGCCCTGGGCACCGGCCATGGGGGTAAGGGAGACGGCGGTCATGCCGGTAACATCTTTGAGGATTTCCTGTAAATCCCACATGCAGCTCAAATAACCCTGGCCGTGTTGCTCGGGCGACAGCGGGTGGCGGCCAAGAAAGCCGGGCAACATGGCCAGTGTATTACAGGCGCGAGGATTGTGTTTCATGGTGCAGGAACCCAGCGGGTAAAAATGCGTATCGATGGAAAAGTTTTTTTGTGACAGGCGGGTGTAGTGGCGTACCGCATCCATTTCTGACACTTCCGGCAGGCGTGGCGGTGTTTTGCGCAGCAGTGTGTCAGGAATAGTATTTACCGATGCAGTGTTACGCTGGGTGTGTGTATTGTTTACCCGGCCAGGTCGGGAATGTTCAAAAATCAATGGTGTGTGTGTATCGTGCATAGACTTTGCCTGTTATGTATCAATGGTGGTTTATCAATAAGGTTTATTTTTTACGTTCTACTTTTTGTAAAAGCGGCTCATTTCATCCATCACCGAAAGCATGCGTGAGTTGGATAATGTGGCATCAGGAATGTTGCGGTAATGTTCGTCCAGAATGTCGACATTACCAAATTCGTCCACGACGGTGAGGCGTTGCTCTTCCATTACGGCAAACTGATTGTAGTTGCTGAGCAAAAGGTAGGATCCCGGTTCCCCGGTCAATAAATGGTTGCCGCTGCTGTAGTCGTGCAGATCATTGTTGCAGCCGAGAACATCATTCATCAGTGTGGGTGAAATATCGAAATGGCTGGTCTGTTTGTTAATGTGCTGTGCATTTTTTCCCGGCCAGCGAATGACCAGAGGTACTCGCGTTTGCCAGGGTGAAAAATTACTGTTGTGACCCCAGTAATTCAGCTTGTTGTCATTGAATTCCTGACCGTGATCGCCAGTGATGACCACTACCGTATTATCCAGCAGTTTTTGTGTTTTTAATTTGTCGAGAATAGATGCGATCAGATTGTCGACAAAATGAACGGAGTTTTGATAGCGGTTAAACAGTGGTGTGCGGTCGTAGCTGTTGTTCAGTGCAAGATAATTGACGGCCTTCAGGCTGGGCTCAAAGGTCAGTGGATAGTCGTGGGGAAAATCGTAGCCGTGTGGTGAGTCAAAAAACAGGAAACCAAAAAAAGGTGATTGTTTGTCAGCCTGTTTATCAAGAAAGCCAAGAAATTCATCGCGGATATTCTGGTCACGCTGGTGAGGTGAACGGCCTTTTGATTGCAAACGCAGGTTTTTAACGTTGGCAAATACTGTGCGGTCAAATTCCGGGCTGTAGAGTTTGGCGCTGGCAAAAATGCCCAGCTGGTAATTTTGTGCAATGAGTTGATTGATAAACTCTGCACCACGTTGTTCTGCCAGCATGGCATGCCAATAGGTGCCGGGCAGCCCGTAAAACAGCGTGAAAATTCCGGTGCGGGTAGAATTGGCGCCGCTGTAGTGATTGTTGAACACCAGCGCATTTTTTGCAAAGCGGTACATGTTGGGTGTTGCTTTGGCTGTGAGGGTATCAAAACGCCACGAATCCACCACGATGTAAACGATGTTGAGTGGTGTGGTTTTTGCTGTGCAGTTTAGCGGTTGCGTTGGGTAATTCAGTGAGCTGCTGGTATCAATGCGTGCCAGACTGGCTCTGTCTTTGGGTTCAGCCCAGCCGCGTGCGATAAACCAGCGGTCAGCAGTGAGTGGTTTATAGGCTGGCAGGAAACGGATTTGTTTGGTAATGGGTGTATAAGTATTGGCATCGGCCCAGGCATATAAAACGTTTTGCGCAAAAAATATTGCAAACAATAAAAAACCAGCAATGTAACCGAAGGGGCGATGAGGTGTGGCCAGTACAAAGGACCATACACGTCGGCTTAACCAAAATTGAAAACCAATCAACACCAGCACAAACAAACCCAGCATCGTCCACAGAAAAGCTGAAAAAGTAAAAATTTCTTCAGCTGCACCACCGAGCAACAGGTTCATTACCATGCCATTGAAGTGAAAACGGTACTGGCTGAAGATAAACGTATCCAGGGTAATGCCAAGAATAAAAATGAGCGCGATGAGTATGCCCAGGCCAAAAATAAACGGCCGACGCGGGAAAAGCAGAATGGGCAAAAATAATAATAGTGCGCCAATAAACCCCAGTGAAGCGAAGTGGCCGATGAAGGCCAGTATGCTGAATATTGTTGTGTAGTCACCGTCAGGAAATTGCACTGCGGTCAAATAACGCAGTGCAATCAACAGTGCAACGAAACTGTTGGCAAGAAAAAACCAGCCAGCCCAGCGCAGTAGTTCACCACGGCTTGCTGCTTTTTCTGCAGGACGAATAATGTGGGTTTTTGCGTAAGAGGGCATGCGCGGAAAGCGTGTTTAATTTACGCTGTTGATTGTGTAAGAGTTGCGCAAGAATTATGCAAGGACATTGCGCAGCGCTGTGGCATATTGCTCAAGGTCATCGTCGGTTTTGGTTTCTGTGGCGCAGATCAAAATGGCATTGCCCAGTTCCGGGTAGGCCTGAAACAGATCAAAACCACCCAATACGTCTTGTGTGTCCAGTGCGCTTAATACCTCGTTGGCCGGTTTGGGCAGACGCAATACGGTTTCGTGAAAACAGGGACGGTCAAATATTTTTTCAACACCATCAATCATACACAGTTTTTTTGCCAGTTTTTGTGTATTGGCGTGGCTGTGCTCTGCGGTTTGGCGTAATCCTTCCGGGCCCATTAATGATAAATAGATGGTGGCTGCTGTGGTCAACAATCCCTGGTTAGTGCAAATGTTGGAAGTCGCTTTGGAACGGCGGATATGTTGTTCGCGGGCTTGCAGTGTCAGCACGTAACCGGTTTTTCCTTCGAGGTCGGTGGTGCGGCCAATAATACGTCCAGGCATTTGTCGCACATGTTTTTGCGCGCAGCACATAAAACCAAAATAGGGGCCACCGGAAGACAACGGCGCGCCCAGAGGCTGGCCTTCACCGCAAACAATGTCGGCACCTGCACCGTTACCCCATTCGCCGGGTGGTGCAATCAATGCCATGGCGGTGGGATTAACCACGCCAATAACCAGTGCGCCGTGGGATTGTGCCCAGTCGGTGAGGGTATCGACGTCTTCCAGTGTGCCAAAAAAATTGGGTTGAGGGATGACCAGTGCAGCGATGTCACCGGGTTCGGCTGGCAGGTTGGCAGGGTCAATGTGTCCGCCCTGTGTATCGTAATCCACTAACTCCAGCTGGATGCCCTGATGGCGCACGATAGTATTGACCACACTGCGGTAAGTGGGGTGTACAGTAGCAGGCATTAATATGCGCTTGCTTTTGGACTTGCGATTGGCGCGTACTGCCATCAGCACTGCCTCTGCCAGTGCTGATGCGCCGTCGTATAAAGAGGCGTTGGAAACATCCATGGCCGTGAGCTCGGCCATCATGGTCTGAAATTCATACAGCAGCTGCAAGGTACCCTGACTGGCTTCGGCCTGATACGGTGTGTAGGCTGTGTAAAATTCACCACGGGTAGTCAACTCCCATACTGCCGCAGGGATGTGATGCTCGTAGGCGCCCGCCCCCAAAAATGACAGTGCCTGTGTGTCTTGTGCTGCGCGTGTTTGTACCAGCCGGGATACGGCCATTTCGTTGCGACCTGCCGGTATCTCATTCAGGGACCGGGCACGCAGCCCGGCGGGTATTTCATCAAACAGGTCTTCGATAGCATCGGCACCGATGGTGTCGAGCATGGTTCGGGTGTCATTTTCAGTATGGGGGATAAAGGGCATTGTGGTATCTGCTTAATGTGGGGTTGTGATAAAAATTAATGTTTAACCTGAATCCTGCAAGTGATTGTGTTGAGTGAGTGCGAGCACTTGCAGAATTCAGGTTTAGTGTTCTTCTTCGGCAATCAATTCGGCGTAGGCCTCGGCATCCATCAGCTCGTCGATTTCACCAGGGTCTTCGGGTTGCATCTTGAACAACCAGCCTGTATCAAAGGCATCCTGATTGACGATTTCGGGTGTGTCGGCCAACTCTTCATTGATCGCGATCACCTCGCCGGTGATCGGGCTATACACATCGGAAGCAGCCTTTACTGATTCCACGACCGCGCATTCGTCACCGGCAGTGTAATTGGCTTCAGTTTCGGGCAGCTCGATAAATACCATGTCACCCAGTAATTCCTGCGCGTGATCGGTAATGCCCACAGTGACGCTGCCGTCGGTCTGGGTGCGCACCCATTCGTGGCTTTTGGTGTATTTTAGTTCGTTTGGCACGTTGCTCATGGTCGTCTCCTTTATTGTTTCTTCAAGGTCGTTGTTTTTTTAAACTGTTTGTTATGGATGGTTAATCAAACAGACTTTTGCCATTGCGGGCAAAGGGGTATTTTACGATGCGTGCGCTTAATTGTTTACCGCGTATTTCTACCTGGCAGTGCCCGGTTGTGGCAGCAGGTATGCGAGCCAGGGCGATGGATTTACCTAGCGTGGGAGAAAAACTGCCGCTGGTAGTTTCGCCCTCACCGTGTTCGGTGATGACTTTTTGGTGGGCGCGTAATATGCCGCGGTCTTCCAGGATCAGGCCGACGAGTTTGTTCGCCGGGCCATCGGCCTTTTGTTTGACCAGTGCGGTGCGACCGATGAAATCACGGTCTTCCGGTGTCAAGGCTACCGTCCAGCTGAGCCCGGCTTCCAGCGGGCTGATATCTTCATTCATGTCCTGGCCGTACAGGTTCATGCCGGCTTCCAGCCGCAAGGTATCGCGGGCACCGAGGCCGACGGGTTTGACTCCGGCGGCCAGCAACGCTTCCCAGGTGCTGCCAGCCTGCCCGGCGGGCAGGATGATTTCATAGCCATCTTCGCCGGTGTAACCGGTACGGGCGACGAACAGGTCACCTTTGCTGTCATTACAGTCTGCGGCGAAAAAGGGTTTGAGTTCGCGAGCGGCATCGATGCTCGCTCCCAGCGCGGTGTGGGCCTTGTCGCGTGCGTTGGGACCTTGCACGGCGATCATCGCCAGGTCGTCGCGTTCACGGATTTCCGCGTCGTGACCTTCTGTTTGCTGGCGAATCCAGGCCAGATCTTTGTCGCGGGTGGCGGCATTGACCACCATGCGATACCAGTTGTCAGCCATAAAGTAGATGATGAGGTCATCGATAACGCCACCGTGTTCGTTGAGCAAACAGGAATACAGTGCCTTGCCAGGAGTCTGGATGCGCGCTACATCGTTGGCCAGCAGATAACGCAAAAAATCAGTAACGCCGCTGCCGGTGATATCCAGCACCACCATGTGGGAGACATCAAACATGCCCGCATCGTTGCGTACCTGATGATGTTCTTCGAGCTGCGAACCATAGTGGATGGGCATTTCCCAGCCCGCAAAATCAACGATTTTGGCCCCGGCAGCGAGGTGTTGTGCGTAAAGCGGAGTACGTTGTGTTGGCGAAGGTGTTGTTGAAGATGACGACATGCGAGTTGGCCTCTGGTTTTATGGACATGGTTTTCAAACAGCATATTGTGCCGTCTTGTCTCCCCTCTGTCCGTGGTGCCTGAGAGCTTTAGCCCCTTCGGCGGACTGACACCTGCTGGTTTCAGCCTCTCTCCAGAGTCAATGATCGTCGGTCTGCGGTCCGGTTGCCTGAGCGATTCCGGGCGGTTGCGCCTTCGGCGGTGGTTTTTACCCTGACAAATAATGACCAGAGAACCACACTCTCCCGCAGTGATATTCCATTGAACCGTGGATTATACGTGCAGTGAGCCGCTAAAACTATGGCAAATCGACGAGAGATTGGCTGATATTTATACCAGCATGAGGAACAAATGTCGGTTTTCTGACGTTTACTGTGGCGTGTGGGAAAAGGAATATCTGCGAGGTGCAGGAAATTTTATATAAAGTGCTCGCGGATTGTGCCCGATATTGCAAAGAAGGGACGGCGACGGGTTTGTGACTGAGCTCTCGGCAAAAAGGTCGATACAGTAGTATTAATGATATGGAGCTTGTGTTGGCATGAGCCTGCACTGGCGATTTTACCTGTTATACAAGCGAAGGTGGCGGTATGTTTTTTGGCGGTAATTCATTGAAATATAAAAAGCTGTCGCGTGTGCGGCCCCTGTGTTTTGTGCTGGTCGTGCTGTTGTTAGCCGGTTGTAGTGCCGGGAATCAGGATCAAACCGTACCCGATTTTTCCATTGCCTATGTTAAACGCCCTGTACCCACCGAAGAGGTACCCTCGGAAGTGGACCCGGATATCGATGAAACACTGCCGGTAGACCCCGATGTGCGTGAGGCTACAGACTTTAATGAAGGTGGTGACGTTTACTTGCGGGAGCGTGCCTCGGTGTCTGCTGCAGAGCGAAACATCACTCTGTGCATTACGGACATTAATGGTGATGGTACAGGCACGGGTGATGTGCGAGACCTGGAAACCTCTTACGATGGCACCAAACTGATTTTTTCCTTGCGCCTGGAAGACCTTACTAATGGTAACGATGTACCCAAATGGAATCTCTACGAATATGATACCGGGACAGGCGGTTGCCCAACCCGACTCATTGTCGATGACTTTGCGGCCGCCAAGGGTGATGATGTTGCCCCGAACTATTTGCCCGACGGGCGCATCGTGTTTAGCTCCAATGCTTCGGTGACCACGCGGGAATCCCTGCTCAACGAGGGCAAAAGCCAGTTTTCACCTTTTGACGAAGAGCTGGGTGAGCCTGCGGTGGTGTTGCACGTAATGAATGCTGATGGCACCAATATCAGGCAAATTTCTTTTAATCAAAGCCATGACCTGGATGCCAGCGTATTGAGCAGCGGCGAGATTGTTTTTTCGCGCTGGGATGGCGCAAGAAACCGCAGTGCGATCAGACTGTACACGATACATCCCGATGGTACCGGGCTAAAGGCGCTTTACGGTTTGCATGATGCCGACGTGGGTACCGGTGGCAGCACCGTGCAATTTCTGGACCCGCGTGAGTTGAACGACGGGCGGGTGCTGGCCATGCTGAAACCATTTACCGGTTCAGCAGGTGGCGGTGCGCCAGTAGCCATCAATGTGGCGGACTACACCGATATTAATCAGCCAACGGTGTCAAACCTGGGTATATTGGCTGGCCCGGGTCAAGTGCTGGCGATTAATCAGGATGTGCGCACCGATGACAGTATTTCACCAGCCGGCCGGTATCGTTCAGTTTATCCGCTCGCGGATGGCAGTAACCGCGCCCTGGTGAGCTGGTCGCAGTGCCGTCTGCAACCAACGGACCCGCTCACCGGTTTGCGTGATACTGCCGCTACCCCTGTGCCTTGCCCGGGTACTATTCCTGAAGATGCTGCTGAGGCTTTTCCGTTGTACGGTATTTATGTTTATGACTTTGCGCAGGACACCCAGCTGCCTGTGGTCATCCCTGAAGAAAACATCATCATTGATGAACCTGTAGTGCTGGCGCCACGGCCGCGTCCAACGGTACTGATTGACAAAACTGTTGGCCTGGAACTGGACCAGGCACTGGCAGAAGATGAGTTTGTCGGCATTTTGCATATTCGCAGTGTTTACGATTTTGATGGCAATTTTAATGCCCTGGGCGGCACGGCAAGCACGTTGGCCGAAATGGCTAATCCCGTTTCGACAGACGCTGATCAACGTCCGGCGCGTTATTTACGCATCGTCAAGGCGACGGCAATTCCTGATCCCCGGGACGATGCTACGGAGTTTGATGTTGGTGTGGCCTTTGGAGCTGGTGGTCGGCGCGGCGGCATGCGTGAGATCATCGGTTACGCACCCATTGAGCCGGATGGCTCGGTGATGACCAAGGTGCCAGCCAATGTACCCTTATCAATTCAGGTGCTGGACAGCGGTGGTCGTCGCATTGGAGGGCGACACCTGAACTGGATACAGGTACGCGCGGGTGAAACTCTGGAATGTAACGGCTGCCACACACACAATGTCACAGCACCCGCGCTACCGGTGCCACACGGTTACAGTGATGCGCCAACGGCGCTCAATACTGGTGCGGAACTGACCGTGCCGAACTGGACTTTTCCGGGTACCACGACGGATGATCCGATGACGCTAACGGTTGATGAGACCATTTTCCCACAAGATGGTGAAACTATGGCGCAGGCGCGTATTCGTGTTAGTTGCACTAATGCAAGTGGTGTTTTCCTTAAAACAGACACGGGTTGCCCGGAGCTCAGTCCGAATCCCGACCCGGTGTTCTTTGATGTGTGGGCGAAAGCGAGCCCTGTTGATGATATCAGCTTGCGCTATTCTGAGCTTGATGTTGCCATGGCAGCGGGCGTACCGGCAACGACACAATGTATTCCCGGTGCTGTAGCAGGTGCAAAATGGGACTTTACTTGTCGCACTATCATTAACTATGAAGACAGTATTCATCCGCTGTGGAGTCTGCCGCGTACAGATGCAGCTACGGGCATGCTGGATTACACCTGTACCGCGTGCCACAACAATGTAGATAGTGGTGGTGGTGCCATGGTGCCAGCTGCACAACTGGAATTAAATGGTCTTTCGTCCACAGAAGAGACAGACCATTTCAGGGGTTACCGTGAATTATTGATTCGGGACAACGTAGTGCAAGCGGATGGCACAGATCTTATGGTTCAGGATACAGATGCAGCAGGCAATCTCCTGTTCGAGATCGAAACTGATGCTAATGGTGATCCGGTTATTGATCCAGTCACTGGTTTGCCGGTACTGAGGATAGATCCAATTACCATGATGCCAGTTCCTGTTATGGTGCGAGTGAGAGCTGCCGCACCAACCATGTCGGTTAATGGCGCAGTTGCCAGCCCAAGATTCTTTGATCGCTTTACTACGGCAGGGACAGGTACTGTTGAGCACGTGGATTTGTTATCTCCCGCTGAATTGCGTTTGCTGTATGAGTGGCTGGACATCGGTGCGCAATATTTCAACAACACTTTTGATGCACCATCATAAAATATAAAAAGGTTTTACCTGCATGCTGGCTGCACTGCGTGTGAGCCGGTAAACTGTTACCCGCAAACTGATTGGCTGAGGGAGCCATCAGTTTGCGTTTTTCGTAGTGTTACCGGGCAGTGATTTGCCCGGGTTTGATTCCCTGGTGTTTTATCCGCATAGCTGCATGCCTGTGAGCGGCATCACAAGCTGATTAATCAGCGCGGCGTAGATAGTCAATAACAATAAAGAAACTGAGCGCTTAGCCGTTGATTTGATAGTGAAAACCGGTGTGAAAATAAACGACCTGCCAAGTGATTGTATTTCCTGTGTGTCAGCGAATGGGAGATAAGGCAATGCGTGCGGGATTGTTTGTGACGTTACTGCTGGCGATGATGACGCTGGCGAATGCTGACGAGGACATTTATCCCGAAGTAAAAGTGGCAGATCCGTACATCGAGTTGCATACCGGGCCAGGTGCAGGTTATCCGGTTTTTCACGTGGTGGACCGTGGTGATTTTGTTGAAGTGATCAAACGCAAAACGGACTGGTTTAAAGTTCGCACGGCCAAAGGTAAAACCGGCTGGGTGAGCCGGATGCAAATGGAAAAAACCCTGACACCAGGTGGTGAGGTGGCAGAGTTTGCCGATGCAGGACTTGGGGATTTCAGCAAGCGCCGTTGGGAAATGGGTTTGGTGGGTGGCACGTTTAACGGTGCGCCAGTGATGACAGCTTATGGTGCCTATGCAATGAGCGCCAACTTGTCGGCAGAAATATCTGCATCACAAGTGACCGGTGATTTTTCCAGCAGCGAGTTAGTGAATTTTAATCTGCTTTCACAACCGTTTTCAAAATGGCGTTTTTCACCCTTTTTCACTTTGGGAATTGGTCAGATTACTACCAGCCCGAGTGTCACCCTGATTCAGGTACGAGACAGCCAGGATTTGATTGCACATGTGGGCATTGGAATAAAAATGTATCTTACCCGGCGATTTATTTTTCGCGCCGAATATAAAAACTACGTTGGTTTTACCAGCGTTGATGACAATAAGGAATTTGAGGAATGGAAGGCAGGCTTCGCGTTCTTTTTCTAACGACTGTTTTGCCGGGCATGTGCATGCTGTTGGTCAGCAGTATGACATGGTCTGCGGATATCGTGGATAGTGATAATAATGATGCGGCTCAACAGCAGGTGATCCAGCCGCAGATTGAGCGGCGTACCATTGATGTTGATACCATTGATACAGAAGATTTTGAGATTGCTGTTTTCGCAGGCCTGTACAGTGCAGAAGATTTTGGTACAAATATGGTAATTGGTGCACGCGCGGCTTATCACGTCACCGAAGGTGTTTTTTTCGAAGCGGCGTATGCCAAAACGGATACCAGTGAAACAAGCTATGAACGCCTTAGTGGTGGCGCACCGTTGCTGTCGGACAGTGAGCGTGAGCTGACATATTACAATGCATCTATTGGTTACAATCTGCTACCTGGAGAAGCTTTCATGGGTAAAGGTTGGGCATTTAATACCGCTTTGTATGTCATTGGCGGTGTGGGTATTACCAGCTTTGCGGATGACGACCGGTTTACCGTCAATTTTGGAGCGGGTTACCGGTTTTTGGCCACAGACTGGTTAGCCATTCACCTTGATGTGCGCAATCATATTTTTGATATGAATTTGTTTGGCGAGAAAACGACTAATAATCTTGAACTCACGGGTGGTTTTAGTGTTTTTTTCTAGGAACCTGTCCGGAGTGGCGCCAGGTGTAATATTTTGGAAATAGCAGCGAGGCAATTATGATGGACATGTTTAAAAATATTGTAAAAAATATGGCTGTGTTACTGGCAGCAGGTATGTTGTTTTCAACAGTAGCGCAGGCAGACGTTATTGGAAGTCCCGCGCCTGATTTCACACTGAAATCCCGCAGTGGCGAAAATGTAAAGTTGAGCGAGCTGCGTGGTGAGGTGGTGATGATCAACTTCTGGGCTTCGTGGTGTGCGCCTTGTCGGCAGGAAATGCCTTTGCTGGAAGATATCTACAAAAAATACAGTGAACTTGGTTTTGTATTGCTGGGCGTGAATGTGGAAGAAGATTCTTCCAAAGCTGCGGAATTATTGCGCGAAATACCGGTGAGCTTTCCCATCCTTTATGACAACACCAATGAAGTGACCAAACGTTACAAGGTGGTGGCCATGCCTACCACAGTGATGGTGGATCGTGATGGCATAATGCGTTACCTGCATCGTGGATATCTGCCGGGTTATGAAGAAGAATACATCAAGCAGGTAAAAGAGTTAATCAGGGAATAATACAGAATATGAAACTCCTGTTATCAATACTGGTGATGATGTTTGTGTTGTCGGGTTGTAGCATCAAGCCGTGGATAGAGCCCTATGAGCGTGCAAATCTTGCTGATCCAATTATGAATTTTAGTCGTGATCCGGTAGCCAGTGCGTACATCAATCATGTCTTCGAGGCTCGCGAAGGTGCGCGTGGTGCTGAGGGTGGCTCAGGTGGCGGTTGTGGCTGTAACTAAACCTTCTCTGGCAAAAACAAACCAACAGACAGGAAGCTTTCGCTGGGGTTTGGTGTTTGCCGGTGTGCTGGGAGTATGTGTGCCATTGATGGCAGCAGTGTTGCCGGAGAATCGTGCTGACATTATGTACCATGCTTATTCTGGCGGTGGACTGGAAGTTAATGGTCCGTCAATACTGGCGCGAAAATCTGTCGGCAAGTCGACTTCGGTATGGGGGAATTATTATGTTGATACTATTACTTCAGCCACTATTGATGTAGTGACCGGCGCCAGCGAATACACGGAAGAACGTACAGAGCAAAGCCTGGGCGCGGATTATTTGTACGATAATGCAACATTGAGCCTGTCGTACACCAACAGTGTAGAAAATGATTTTAATGCCAATGCAGTAAATTTTGGTATTAGTCAGTTGATGTTTGGTGATTTGACGACGGTGACGCTGGGTTATGCAAAAGGCTGGGATACGATTACCAAAACGGGCTCCCCTTCCTTTGAAAGAGAAGCTAACCGCCAAAAATACAAGCTGGGCTTGTCACAGGTGTTGACCAAAAATTTGTTGTTGGGTCTGAATTTTGAAACTATCACTGATGAAGGTTATTTAAACAACCCGTATCGTACTGTACGTTATCTGGTTACCCCGACCAGTTATGCCAAAGATGATGGTGAGGTGTATCCGAATACGCGTACCAGCCATGCTATTGCGATGCGTGCCTTGTATTATTTGCCCTACCGGGCAGCGATACGTGGTGAAATGCGTGGATATACGGATACTTGGGGTATTAATGGCAGCATGGCGGAGCTTGGTTATATCCATCCGACAAAACGAGGTTTGACGTATGAAATAAGTTATCGTGTGTACTCGCAGGATAGTGCGGATTTTTATAGTGACTTGTTTAATACGGAAGCCGAGTTTGTTTATCGTGCACGGGATAAAGAGTTAAGCACATATTCGACTCAGACCATCGGTCTGGGCGTAAGTTACGAATTTAAAAAACACGGTTGGGGTTTTATCGACAAGGGGAGCGCGAACATTTTTTATAATCGCATCCAGATTGACTACGAGGATTTTCGTGATTTACGAGTCACCGGTGTCGATGCCGGGACAGAGCCACTGTACAGCCTGTCGGCAGATGTATTTCGTATATTTGTATCGGCCTGGTATTGAGTGTAGTTAAGGAACTTCTGATTAAGTAATGAGTGAAAATTTTGAATCCCGATTTTTTGCCGAATTTAATCAGAAACCCTTTAAGTCAATTCATTATTAATGCGATGACGCTTGAACTGAGACTAGAGATGAAAAATATTAAATTGAACCAATGGCTGTGCCTGTTGCTTGTTTGTGTGTTGCCCGCAGCAACCCTGGCGGCGGATGTTGTGCCAATCGGCAATAATCCTGATGTGCGCCAGTCAGTTTCAACCACAGAGCCGGCAGTAGCAGAGCCAGTAGTAGCAGAGCCAGTAGTAGCAGAGCCAGTAGTAGCAGAGCCAGTAGTAGCAGAGCCAGTAGTAGCAGAACCGGTAGTAGCAGAACCGGTAGTAGCAGAACCAGCAGTAGCAGAACCAGCAGTAGCAGAACCAGCAGTAGCAGAACCAGTAAAACTGTCACCACCACAACAACAAAACAATTCGGAGGTTAGCGACAAGCGCACACTGGATGATCGGGTGCAGGCGCTGAAAAAAGAAGTAAAAGCTTTGAATCGTGATCTCTTTATTCTTGAAGAGGAATTGCTTTTTCCCTCCAGTACACAGGTGGCTATCTTTTTATCCATAGATGTTGGCGAGTTTTTTAAACTGGATTCAGTGC
>JAADIL010000163.1 GCA_013151355.1 Gammaproteobacteria bacterium | reverse complement strand
AGTTTTACCCGCCAATACACCCTTCACACTGGACTATG
This sequence comes from Gammaproteobacteria bacterium, assembly GCA_013151355.1. Lineage (GTDB taxonomy): Bacteria > Pseudomonadota > Gammaproteobacteria > SZUA-152 > SZUA-152 > SZUA-152. Next base: position 10,981 of record JAADIL010000163.1, on the reverse strand, counting down.
CCATTTTGCGTAGCCCTGATGGCCACCATATCAAAATACGTATCGACAACGTCGAGCCGCAGGTTGTAATGCGCCTCAAGGGCAAACATCAAATTCGTGGCCTGCCCGCAGGCACACATCGTATTCGCATTACAGAATACACCAAACATGGCGTTAAAACCGGGGGTGATATTACCCTGAGCGTCACCATGCAGGCCGCAATCCGCTCGCCTGACAACACAACCCCCGAATAAGGAACGAGCACGTTCCTGAATTAATCCGCCAGGCTTTTTGACATTACCTCATACACGTCACGCGACAAACCCGGCTCCATCAAGACACGTTGCATCTGTGCCTTCATCAACTCCTGACGTTTTTTGTCATATCGTCGCCACTGGCTCAATACATTACTGATGCGTGCCGCTACCTGCGGATTAAGCTTGTCCAGTTCAATGACATGATCAGCCAAAAATACATAACCTGCACCATCCGCTGCATGAAACTGCGCCGGATTGCCCGTGCAAAATGCACCGATTAACGCACGGACTTTATTCGGATTTTTAATACTGAAAGCTTTGTGCTGTGTCAGTGCCTGCACATTTTTCAGCGCACCCGGTAACCGCGAGGTCGCCTGCAAACCAAGCCATTTGTCCACCACCAGCGGATCATCCTGCCATTGCGCATAAAATGCCGACAATGCCATTTCCCGCTCGTCACCTTCACTGTTCACCAAACAACTCAATGCAACCATCACATCAGTCATATTATGTCCCGCCTCAAATTGTGCGACACACTGCGCACGTGCATCGGCATCATCAAGCTCCATGAGATAAGACAAACAAATATTTTTTAATGCCCGCTGACCAATGGCCCCGGCGTTAACCTGATATTCACCGTCATACTGATTTTCTTTGTAACGCGATAACAACGCAGTTTGTAACCGCTGCGCCAGGCTGCGCCGCACGAAGCATCGCACTTCATGCAGGGCGACAGGATCAATGACCGGCATAAATTCACCCAGATAGACTTCTGATGGCAGGCTCAGTGCAGCGGCAACCAGCGCCTTGTCCAGCTCCTTATCCAGCAGGGTTTTTTCCATCGCGGCCACGAAATCATCACTCAGTACCAGCGACTCACCACGCTGATATTTTTCCGTCAGGCCCATGATGATTTTCACCGCCATTTGCTGCCCGGCCTCCCAGCGGTTAAACGGATCACTGTCGTGACCCATCAAAAAATAAAACTGCTTGTCACTCACGTCGCTATGCAGTTTTACCGGCGCGGAAAAACCGCGCAGCAGAGAAGGTACCGGTGCATGGGGAATATCTTCAAACTCGAACACCTGTTCCACGTCACACACATCCAGCACTCGCGTACCGCTGTTATCCGCAGGCATATTTTCACCGCGCAAACGAAGTGGTAAATCATTGCCTGCTTCATCCAGCAAACCCACTGCCAGTGGAATATGAAAAGGTTGTTTTTCTGGCTGGCCGGGTGTTGGCGGACAGGACTGGCGTACTGTCAAACGATAACGCTGTTTGTCTGCATCATATTCCTGCTGCACATTCAGCACTGGCGTACCGGCCTGCCGATACCAGTTTTTGAATAATGACAATTCTGTCTTGTTGGCATCTTCAATGGCTGCGACAAAGTCATCCGTCGTTACCGCCTGTCCATCGTGCCGTTCAAAATAAAGGTCCGTACCACGACGAAAACCTTTTTCTCCCACCAGATGTGCCAACATACGCACCACTTCGGCACCTTTGTTGTACACCGTTACCGTGTAAAAATTATTGATTTCCACGTAAGATTCTGGACGTACCGGATGCGCCATGGGTCCGGCGTCTTCACGGAACTGATGAGTGCGTAACACGTTGACATCTTCGATACGTTTAACGCCACGCGACCCCATATCGGCGCTGAACTCTTCATCACGATAAACCGTAAAACCTTCTTTGAGACTGAGCTGAAACCAGTCACGACAGGTCACCCGGTTACCTGACCAATTGTGAAAATATTCATGGCCGATAACACCTTCAATACCCTGATAATCTGCATCCGTTGCCGTATCCGGCCGTGCCAGTACATAACGGGAATTAAATACATTAAGTCCCTTGTTTTCCATCGCGCCCATGTTGAAGTCATCCACCGCAACAATCATGTACAAATCCAGATCGTATTCCCGACCGTAAACCTTTTCATCCCAGCTCATGGCATTTTTCAGTGAACGCATGGCGTGTTCACATTTATCCACATTGTGATGTTGCACATAAAGATGCAGGTCTATCGTACGACCAGACATAGTGACAAAACTATCCCTGATGCAGGCCAGATCACCCGCCACCAGGGCAAACAAATATGATGGTTTGGGGAACGGGTCTTGCCATTTGGCCCAGTGGCGGCCGTCATCCAGATCACCGGTTTCCAGCAAATTTCCGTTAGACAACAACACCGGGTACTGTGCTTTATCTGCCGTAATGGTGGTGGTAAATTTCGCCATCACATCCGGGCGATCAAGATACCAGGTAATTTTGCGAAATTCCTCTGCTTCGCACTGGGTGCAGAAATTACCGCCAGAGGTGTAAAGACCACCCAATGATGTGTTGTCCTGCGGATGAATGCAGGTGACAATTTTCAGTGTAAACACATCAGGTAACGCGAGAATGCGCAGAGTCCCGGTATCCAGCTCATAATCACCCGCATCCAGCTCATGGCCATCGACACTCACGGAAATCAGCTCCAGGTCCCGTCCGTTGAGCAACAGAGGCTTGTCGCTCCCCGGATCATTGCGACGCAGTTGCATCACCGAGCTGACTTGCGTATCGGCCTCATCCAAATCAAAGTCGAGCGCTACCGAGTCGATGAAAAAATCCGGGGCCCGGTAGTCAGCCAGGCGCACCGTTTCGGGTTGTGGGGTATTACCTTGAGTGAGAGTCGTTGTCATAAGCTTTCCATCTGAACGTTTGCAGTATTGTAATCGTCTGCCAGATTTTTGTGTAACTTTTGCCGACGACAGCAAACTATATCTGTAGCATTTGAGATTCAGGTGTTCAGTGTGCGTCATATTCATTTCATGGCCAGCTAAAATATAACGGCACACTCCTGTCAATTTTCCGTGTGGACATTATTTTGACCAACCTGCTTATATTGATCATCGTCATCGTTGTCGTACTGCTGCTTATCCGCTGGCGTACCCGCGTGGCAACACAAAAACTGCTCGACCACCCCACGCCAGGCCTTATCACCGATTTACCCCAACATCCCGATGGTATTGTGCTGCTCTTCCATCACCCTCGTTGCAGCCCTTGTAAACAGGTCGTCAAACAGATTGACCACATTGCCGCTACAGCCCCCGGACGAGTGCTCAAAATCAATGTTGCTGAAGAACCCGGCCTTACACACGCCTTTGGCATTCGTGTCACACCCACCACGCTGTTCATCAAAAACAATAGCGTTAACAAGGCATTTGTTGGCGCAGTTTCGTTGCAAAAACTACAGGCGTTGCTGAAATCCGGTTCATAAAAACCCGGATGACAGGCTATACCACGGCAATGATTGGCGTAAAATACACACATGATTATTCACGCCGATATGGATGCTTTTTTTGCCTCGGTGGAAATCCGTGAACAACCAGCGCTACGTGGCAAGCCCGTGGTGGTCGGTGGACGAGCTGAAAGCCGTGGTGTGGTCGCGGCGGCCAGTTACGTAGCACGGCAATACGGCATTCGCAGCGCCATGCCTACTGCGACGGCGCTCAAACGCTGTTCCGGGCTTATCGTTTTGCCCGGGCGCATGGCCTTGTATAGTGAAGTCTCACAGCAAATTCAGGACATTTTTGCCCGCTACACCCCCCTCATCGAGCCGCTTTCACTCGATGAGGCTTTTCTCGACGTGAGTGCCAGCACCGCGCTGTTCGGCTCCGCCCCACAAATCGCCCATGACATCAAACAAGCCGTGTCAGACGAGCTTCAACTGGTGATTTCCATGGGCGTGGCGCCCAACAAATTTGTCGCCAAAATCGCCTCGGATCTGCAAAAACCCGATGGTTTTGTCGTGGTGGAAGCCGCCGACGTGCAACAATTTCTCGACCCGCTACCGGTGTCACGCCTGTGGGGTGTAGGCAAGGTGACCGAAAAAAAACTTCACGCCCAACAGATCCACAGCATCGCAGATTTACGCCGCGCCTCCGAATCGTTCATCCGTCAGCACTTGGGCCAATACGGTGAGCAACTGCGGCAGCTGGCCCGGGGCCACGATCCGCGTGCAGTCATTGCCAAACGTGATGCCAAATCCATTTCCCGTGAAACCACCTTTGCGCAGGACATCAGTGATGCGGAAATTTTGCGCAGTGTACTCTCCAACCTCACCGAGCAGGTCGCCTGGCGCATGCGCCGTCAAAATGTACGGGGACGCACCGTGCAACTCAAATTACGCTTCGATGATTTTCACACCATCACCCGTGCGCTCAGCCTCGGTGCCGCCACTCATCACACTTGTGATCTGTGGCATACCGCCCTGCAACTGCTGAACAAGGAAATGGCCAGCGGCCTGCCGCCCATTCGACTCATCGGCATGGGGGTGAGTGGATTCGATACAGATCAAACCCATAAACAACCTGATCTGTTTGATACCCCACACAACGATGAAATAAACAACACCACCACACGCAGCGAAGCTGAAAGCATCGACAAAGTCACCGATGACATCAATCACCGTTTCGGCAACAAGCTGTTATCACGCGCCCGGGGATTACGACGGCCACATCCCACCCCTGCACGCCCGAAGATTGTCCGGGAATAGAAACCGTAGCGGGGAGAGCCATTTCGGCCAGGTTTTTCGATCAAATGAAGCGAATATTGGCCATATTTAACCTGATACATCAACCACAACGTGACAGCAAACAAACATGAGCGACAATCCACAGACCGAAGATGATTTGCAAACCTATAACACCTTGCTCCAACTTTGGCAGGCAGAAAACCCGATCAAAACCATCAAGCTGCAATTTTTGCTTGCCACCAATGCCGGACTACTCGGTTTTTTGTCTTTGGGAAATGGCAACACAACGTTACTGGCCACAGGCGGTTTTGTGCTCAACGTAGTCTGGTTGCTTTCTATTGGCCGTACGTCATTGTTTCAAAAGGCCTGGAAAAACAAGCTGGATGATATTGCGCAACGACATTGTGACGATACACGCTTTCAGATACTCAACATAACATCCGCAGAAAAACGCGCACCCGCCTGGCTGCGCGTTATCGGCGGGGTTTCCTCCCGGTATTATCTGCTCGGTACCCCCACCGGACTGGCACTGGCCTGGTTGGCCACCGCCTTGCTCCTGATCTAGTGCGAGTTACCACTCGCTCAGGGACGTGCACGCAATAACATCCCTGTCTTGCATCTCATTTTCAGCCCGTCTTCGCCTAAAGCGCCTACTGTTGGTGCCCGTTCTTCAATCACAAAAGCTCGAAATAGAATAGAATGACTATTCCTGCACTTTTGTTCAAAGCTTCCGCATCCATGCTCACGCCCCTTACCTACATCCCTGTAGGCAATCAGAACGAACAAATACAAACTAAATATGAGCGCCAGATCGGGATGTTATTGCGTGCACATCCCTTATTTTTCAGTACGGCGAGTGTCGAAACCGGCCAGTGGATACAATGGACACCAGCTGATCAATCCCGTTGCCAACGGCACAATACCAACCCAGCCCCACATGCCAATCACATCTGTCAGTGTCAAGGCAATCAGCACAACACCCACCGTGATACGCGATATTTTATCTATGCCTCCTACATTCAGCTTCATATCCAATCTCCTTTTCAACAATGAATCCATCGGAAAAATAAAACATTCACACCGGAATAGCAGTGACAATGTCACACAGAACTGGCTGCTACCCCCACCAAAACCTGTCGCTGTCGCAAATGAATACAGCCCCGCTGCAATGCCAGCCAACCGTGGCGCTCAAATTCTTTTAATAAACGACTCACCACTTCACGAGCCGTACCCAGTTCGCGCGCCAATATTTGATGGGTGGCATGCACCACATCATCGGCATCGGCCATCGTCAATAACAACTGCGCCAGACGTGCATCCATACGCCCAAAAGCAATAGCATCAATCAGTGTTACCAGCGAGGTAACCCGTTCACCATAAGTCGCAAATACAAACTCACGAAATGCTGGAACCGCCAAAGCTTGCTGAAAGGCCGACAGAGGAATAGCCACTGCTTCCACAGCCGTCTCGGTAATGGCTTCAGCATGATAGGACTCGCTGGACAACAGACAAGCTGTAGTCAGCACGCATGACTGTCCTGCCTCCACACGATACAGCACAATCTCCTTACCCGATTCGGAAAGTTTCTGCACCCGCACCGAACCCGCCAATACCAGCAGATAATTCTGGCAAACATCACCTTCATGAAAGACGGTAACCCCGACAGGCAGGGATAATGTCCGGGCCTTCGCCAACGCCATCAACCAGACATCATCGTCAATAGACTGAAGCGCAGGAAAATGATCAAGCCATGTGATATCGGTAATCATGTATTTGAGGCTAACGCAAAATCAACGAACAGAGAATTAAAAAAATACCAGCGGGTTTTTACTCATCGCCACAGTAATAATATAAACAAACACCAACATCGCCGCCAGCCACGCCAACACACGCACCTGCTTGTTACGCCCCGCTCGCAATGCCACCACACCCAAACCAATATACGCCAGTAACGCCACAATTTTCGCCAGCAACCACGGCAACTGCAACGCCGCCCAACCCCATTGAGACGCCAGGATAATGGCACTGGCCAACAGCACCGTATCCACCACATGAGGAGCAATCTTCACCATGCGCGCCTGCAACCAGACCGACTCACGCATCATCAAAATACCACGGATAAAAAAACCACCACCACTTAATACCGCACAAGCCACATGCAGCCATTTAATACTTTCCATCATCAGTGGCGCAACCGGTGTATCTGTCGCTGATGTTGCCGACAATTGTATTCACTACGCAAAACCTGCAAACAGCTTGCACACAAACAACCCTCAAACTGTGCACTCACATAATCAGTTTGTTCCGGGGACAAATAAACAGTTTGGCACTGGCACAATAAAATTGAGCCTGACTTGCATTCAAATTCCGCGTTACAACGGGGACAGTGTCTGGTTTCGTGTTTGTGTTCTGTCGGCATGGCTGCTTATTGTATATCTCAAGACGGGGAGAATGGTAGCACACTCATTTGCTTCTCTTATTCAGGCGATCAACGACTTTTTTCATAACATCTGCTGGTGGAACCACGCCAGATTTACTGACAATAACGCCCAGAGAAGTTCCTTCCGCAACAATTCTGTCTTTCACTATAAACGTATGCAGCATTTGGAATGACCGTTCGTCCCAGCCTGTTATTTCCATTTTAATTTCGTACTTTTGAAATAATGTTAATGCCTTTTTATATTTCATCGTGTGTTCGGAAATTACAGGCATCCATTTTTCATTAATCATTGTTTTGGCCAGCCCGGTTCGGATAAACATATCGACCCGGGTTAAATCACATATCGTCAAGTACCGCCCATTGTTCATGTGCAAGTTAATATCAATATCATTGGGAAGGACTCTCAGGATCAGCGAATTTTCGGGCCTTTCAACCGGAAGTTTTGGTTTGAAAAATGATGCGACCAACAAGGCAATCATTCTTGATATCAGGTTCATAACAAACTCCCGGCTCTCGCTTTACACATAACGATCATGCAGAGCAAGCGTGTTTTTGTGTCCACCCCTGGCTTTGATACCAGTGATGAAAAAACCATCATTTATGTTGCAATTCCCGACAAAATTAGTAACCATTAGCCCATCATTAAACTCACAGAATATATGGATGGACAACAAATGAAAAAAAAGATGTTATTCGTTGCAACTACTATTGTTGCTTTAAGTGGTTGTGCGGGCTCCAAGGATTATACGCCGGCAGCGGGCGCATCAGGCAAAGATATCTTCGCACAGGCCTGTATTGGTTGCCATGGACCGGTTAGCGACACCGAACTAACCACCTTTTGGGAGATTACGACTGAAAATGCAAGTGCTGCTTATATCACAGCAAAAATAAACCAGGGTAGCATGAGAATGCCCTCTTTCCCAAATATCAAGGGTGCAGAGCTGGAAGCAATCACTACCTTTGTATTGGAGCACAACAAGAGCCAATAGAGCCTCCGGTTACATTACAACTAAATCCCGACTTCTTTCGACGTTGGCTTTTGTGCTTTGCCATTAAAAATCAGGGCTCCACTACTGTATGTGCTTCCAAATGTTAGCGCCAATGTTGAGACCTGATTCAAAGCACTTTCCAGTTCTTGTTTTGTAAGTGATGACATTGGATGTATATACGCTGAATACAATACATCTTTACTGACGGCATACCTTGCATCCAGTGCTGAGTGAAAATTAGACTCCATTACCGCATCCTTTATTTCAGATGTTAAAACAGGATACTCTGTAATTGGCGCTATTATCCTCATACGGTCATGCCCGACATCTGAAACCAGTGCCATCTTTACTTTCTTGTACATAAAGACAACATTGCCTTTCTTTTGTGTTATTACCTCAACATGACTGATGACAATTTTTTCCATTGCCTCCTGAGTCATTATTTCTGCACTGGCTATCGCACTGCTTAAAAACAACAGGCTTGCTATCACTAAATATTTCATAATCTTCCCTTTTTCTGTATTCCTGACATTAAAGCTGCCATCAAATGATGGTGGCCTCTATCGGGACGACCTGAAGGCTTTCCCGTCATCCTTCTTCTTTTTGGATAAGTGATAACAACTCATCAAATTTTTCCACATAATAATACGGCGACGTCTGCCCGGAGCTGTTTAAATTCTCTTTATTTATCCCGTACGTTAATCCCTTCGGTGTCAGGGCTCTGAATTTTTTCACTTTTCCCGGGTATTTTGAGCTTGGGCGCTCCTTGTCTTCGAGCAGCTCTAATGCCACCAACACCTTGTTGGCTTTTACCGTCGATATTTCAGCATTTTTTTGTTTTAAAAGATTCGTCATGGAATCGGTTTTCATATCACGATACTCGGTATTATCAAAAATATTTAATAAACGGGCTAAAAATGGGCTTTTTCCCTATGAAAATAGCCATGCAGGGTATAAAGCTGTGCCCGGTTTCACCGGGCTGCAATAAATATAATCGATATGACGATTGAAATCATCCTGGTCGTATTTGATGCTCCCGGAAACGACGCTGCCACAAGGTTGATTCACGGTGTTTTTTCCTGAAACCGGACAACCATTCGCTGCGCTTGTAACGATCCCCACAAACAAGGCTCGCATGATATTTGATTTTCACCCAGCGTTTGGAGAAACCCACATCACCTTCGGGAAAGGTCCAAAGACAATGCAGATGATTTGGCAACAATACCGATGCATCAATTTAAAGTGGATACCGTTGTCGCGTTTTTCTATTCCTTACTGCCTGGAATAAATTACCCAGGGAAAGCTCGCTCAGCAATGCCTTTACTGCGCGCGGATCTTGTCCTTCGGAATCAACATCAGATCGGCCTCCAGGCCCTCGGCGACTAACTCCAATGTTTCCAGGCGCGGATTCCCGCCCGCCTCGACGCGCTGGTACTGTTGCTGATTCATGCCGATCCGTAGCTTCAAGTCCTTTTGCTGAAGACCAGGCCGTAGGCGGCGTGCTTTTAATTGAGGAATTAATTTCATGAGAAGGCCTAAATACAATCAATATGATGTGCAACAGAATAATTACTACACATTCAGTGTATTTCTAATATTTGGTGCCTATTTAGGCAATATACAACGTATGTGGTGTAATTATGACTTGCAAAATGAGTAGGTGTCACAGGCCTTTTCTTAATTCGCTCGCGTCAGGTCTTTCAATTTTGGTAATGGAATTGAGGGATTAAAATCGCCTACTTCTATGTGCCGTCCAGAAATAGGAGGTGCATCTGCGAAGAGGTGTTGAAGGTCATTAATCTCTTCAGTGGATAGATGATTTGTGGCGTATTCGAGTATTTCTTCCAGGTTATTCAGAGCATTGATTGCAGATTCTTCATTGGGCTTTAGCTGAATTAATGCCCATTTTAGCTGGCTTTCTTCATTTTTCATGTGGCACTCTGAATCAACGCCAACATTTCACGTCAGTGGATGTTACGCAATAGAATCCGATAACTTCTCTTCTTACATTATGATCACGCAAAGATTTTAGTGCGAAACTGTTTAAGCCAGCCTCTATGCTCGCAGGTTGTAAGAATCTCCAGTAAACACTCCTGGCTCCTTGATAAATTGCTCGCCCGACGCGTTCGTGCCCTGAGTCAAACAGCGCGGCACAGGCCTCTCGCTGACTCAAAGCACTTGTCGGCCAAATCACTGGGGCACACGATCGAAATTTGGGAGGCATCTCTCCCCGCTACTCACAGACAGCCTTTTGATTACTACACCAAATTTGACTGACGCACATCAAGATTTGCCTTCCGTCATGGGTGTGCCGTCCCCCGCCTCCATAACCTTACGCAGGCTCAGAGGACGCATATCAACCCATACGCTCTCAATGTAATCGAGACACTCCTGTTTCGTCCCGGTCTTACCCTCGTCAGACCAGCCTAAGGCATTCTCCCTGTCCATGGGCCATATTGAATATTGCTCTTCGCCGTTGACCACGACGCGGTATAATGTTTGCTCGCCAATGGAATCCATAAACTCCCCTCCTTGTATGATTTAGCAATGTTTGTTGCACAGATACTTGAAACGGCCGCCCCCCGGATCATCAAACCATTGTGATGAGTCCACAAGACTGAGCCTTGGCGACCGCATGGCTACGCTTTCCTACCTCCAGCTTGTGCATAATATTCTTAATGTGCGCCTGAATGGTCCAGACGCTGATATTGAGGACACCGGCTATCTGATTGTTCGAATGTCCCTTCGCTACCCAGCGAAGAACCTCTATTTCCCTATCCGACAGATAACGCCT
>JAADIL010000070.1 GCA_013151355.1 Gammaproteobacteria bacterium | reverse complement strand
GATCTTAATCGTCGCCTTATGTGGGCTTCGATCTTCTTTAGCTGTGAGGGGTAGCAGGTCATATTAAAATAACCCGCCCAGCGGTTAATCTCTTCCAGTGTTACCGTGTCGCTTAGGGCTTAGACTCCGGCTTCCTTCAGATTCCCCATTGGCTCGACACTTACCGGGCTTTCCTCATCGGGCAGCAAATGTGAGTTTCTTCGGGCACCCTTGCCTTCGCCTGGATGTTCCTTTTTTCCAAAGGCCATGGCTGGACTTGCACCAGATAGCCGACTACCATGCCGGTCAGTCGCTAAGCATGGCGTTATGAGACCATATGAAAGTCCTCGTACCATAAGCACTATATTTAGCAGTCCATCTGGTGCCAGAAGATAAGTAAATAAACCTGACGGAGTAAAATTGCTATGCTGTTATTGCAAATACTTGGGGGGATAGTATTAGCACTTGTAATTGTTGCTGCGCCAGCATATTTATACTATCGGTTTAAGTTTGGTAAATATCTAGATGTGGATACAACTCAAGAACCTTTGGCTATCCATTTAACTGAAGATGTCGCGCCAGATTGGCTAGACAATAAAACTGTCAAGCCAGCTTTGGATGAGCTCTTCATGTTGGGTTTTAAAAAGGGAGCAGCTTATTCAATTCATGAGATGGATGGATATTTCTTACAGGCGTTTTTCAAATCCCCTATTGTTGCTGTTTTGTACTGGCACAACGTTGCTGGTTATTGGGTTGATATGGTAGCTGAAGAAATTGGAGGGAAAGAATATACGTTTTCTAATGCCCCTATGGGGGGAGGAATTGAACAACGACCTGAATCAAAAAAGAACTTTAGAAAGGAAGCATCAATAAAAGAGCTATATGAAGGGGTGTCAGTTTTTTCTGGTCAAGATAATATTAGTTATGTGAAAATCGACAGCATTAACTTTAGGGGCTACTTTGAATCTACGTATAAAAAGGATATTTCATGGAAAAACAGGAAGGGTGGAATAAGTTACGACGAGTTTGTACGCTCTGCAGGTGAAGCGCCTTTTTCCAGTAAAGAGAAAAACATTTTGGATGCATTTATAGAAACAAAAGAAAGTGAATTACATCAGTGGGAGGGGGCTGCTTTAGATGAATACCGTAAAACAGGAAATATAGAAGAAGATGAGTTTTATGAATTAGAACACAAGTTAATAATTGTGCCTTTTATGACGGATGCGACAGCGTTTATTCGCTACCTTGAGCACAAGGGCTTTGTGAGTGAGCAGCAATCAGACAAGTTGGGAAGAGTATACTCTGAGGAAACAGATATATACTCGCTGTTTGATAATATTAACAATCTTCTTTCACCGGAACTACGGGCTGAATATGTTGAAGAGCTCAATTTTCCGTTAAATATAAAGGTGTATCAGATGAATGAAAGCATGGTCAACTAATATCAGATGGCTATCATGAAGTGAATTATTCTTGCGTAGAGTCTCATAACACATATGAGCTATTTCTCTATCAACAGGCAATAATGATCTTTTTCAGCCCTTTTAAGAACCCGGCTAAAAACCCGTTAACAAGACTAATACTTCGTCTGTCATCATCGCTGCCAGGCAAAGTGCTTACAGCAAACACATATAGAGGGTCTCTTATTGCGGTCTCACCATCCATGGACAGCCCACCTGATATTCGTTAATAAATCCGAAGATTATACCAGGAATTCCACACAGACCTACGAAGAGCCCCCCTTGACTGGCATGAATACGAAAATCGCATGCATCAGCTCTTGCGGCTTCATGCCAAAAAGAAACAAGAACGACAGAACATACTTCAACCCGTTCTGCACCAGAAAGAAGTAGGGCAGACACCGATGTGTGTGTTTGTGAAATCAGACAGACTGGGCAAAATATCGCTGCAAATAGGCGGTAAAAGATTCTTCCCTGGTCGCTTCCAGTTCATGCTGGCGTACCCATGATTGCTCAGCCTGTTGAACGAACTCTCTCTTCCGGGCCGGGTCCGACGCCTGTCTCTGAAAACAGGCCTGATGTTGCTGTGACATACGCAGGGCAAAATGGAAAAAACCTTCACCCTGCTCACGCATTTCCGCCAGCATACGAGCGGAAGGAGTGCGGTCAGGGTCTTTGATTTTTTCGGCCTGCACGCCAAGGGAGTTCGAATAGAGTTTGTCTTCATGTTCACCGTCCAGAAGCTCGCACACTCCAGTCATGGCTTCAATAATTTCAGCGGCCCAGTTTTTTAAATATACCTTTTTGCCGTTTCGATTCAGCAGTAAATGCGGGTCACGCCCTCGATGTGCCGCTGACAATTCGTTGTAGTCAATATCTCTGCGTTCCTGCTCACCAATGGGCGGGCTTTCATGCAACAAACAAAAAACCAGAAAAGCTTCCAGGAAACGCAACTGTCGCTCACTGATGCCTGACGGGTCATAGGCATTGACATCAACAGAACGTAACTCAACATATTGCACACCACGGCGCAGCAAGGCATGGGAAGGCTTTTCAAATGGATCAACAATCTGTTTGGGCCGAATGGTACTGTAATACTCATTTTCAATTTGTAAAATATTGGCATTAAGCTGTTCGTAACGTCCATCGACGACTACGCCCAGTTTTTCAAATTCAGGATACGGTGTCTCGGTGGCTTTCATCAGGCTGGCCACATAGGCTTCCATGCTGTCGTAATTGGCCTTGACACCCATCTCGGCTTCCTTGTTATTTTGATAACCAATATCACCCATACGTAACGAGGTAGCGAAAGGTTGAAAATAGGTGTGCTCGTCAAAGGAGTCCAGCAAGGTGGGTTGACTACCCAAAAAGGATTTGCACACGGCGGGAGAGGCGCCAAACAAATACGGCACCAGCCAGCCGAAGCGTTGCAGGTTGCGAATCAGGCCGAAATATTGTGCGGAAATAAATGTTTGCGCATCACCCGGCTGTTGTTCCAGGTCCTGATACAAGGACCAAAAGCTGTCGGAAAACGAATAATTAAAATGCACCCCGGCGATAACCTGCATAACGCGGCCATAACGATGCCCCAGGCCACGACGGTAAACCGTTTTCATTATTCCCGCATTGGAATCACCATATTGTGCAATGGGGATACTGGTCTCACCGGCCACCACGCAGGGCATGCTGGTCGCCCATAACAATTCGCGATCGGGTGTAGCATCCAGCACGCTGTACACAAACTGTTGGGTATCACGCAGAAAATTCAGTGCTGTCGGAATATCCGTGCAGGGTGGTGTAATAAATTCTGCCAGTGCTTCAGAGTAGTCAGTAGTGATGTAAGGATGTGTTAACGGCGAACCCAATGCCGCAGGATGGCTGGTTTGCGCCAGGCTCCCTTCCCGGGAGACACGTAGACTCTCTTTTTCCAGGCCAATCCGGCTTTCTGCCAGCGGGCGACCACCACCCTGATTCACCAGTTTTGAGAGTCGCTGTTCAGCGATGCGATACAATGCCTGCCCCTGTTTACAATATTCAAGCGGATAGATTGTGCCGGATTTGAAACAAAAAATCACTCCGGCAGATATCGGGACGATTCATTCTCTCCTCACGGGCGCGCATTGTATACTGCAAGTGACACTGGTACATCGTCATGCGCTAATTGTCGGGTTCAGTTGGTCTGTCAGCATTCAGGGCAAGGCGCGTCTCGCCGCGAATGGCCACTTCCTTTGCAAGAGACGGAACGCAGCCATGGATGCTGACAGACCAACCCTTCGGGCGCTCCTGTCATGCCCTGCAACGGCGTTGCCGCGCTTGACAAGGGAACAAGCCATTGCCTGCGCACGGCGCCTTGTTGCAGAACATGGCAGGAACGCTGAACCCGACAATTAGCGCATGACGATGTACCAGTACCGCCATACCCTTGTTACCAAATACCCGGGGTCATCACATGGATAAAAATACTGACTGGAAACAAAAACTCTCCGCGGAGCAGTATCGCATTGCCCGCGAAGGTGGCACCGAAGCACCCTTTAGCGGCAAGTATTATCAACATAAGGAAATCGGAACATATCACTGTGTGTGTTGCAATACACCGCTGTTTCATACCCGGCAGAAATATGATTCGGGTAGCGGCTGGCCCAGCTATTGGGCACCACTCAGCGACGCCGCCATTCAGAATGTTTCCGATCACAGCCGTGGCATGGCTCGCACCGAAACTCGCTGTGCACAATGTGGTGCGCATTTGGGCCATGTGTTTGAAGATGGGCCACCGCCTACCGGTTTACGCTATTGCATTAACTCGGTTTCGCTTTCTTTTCTTGCGGATGACGATATCTTTCTTACGCCAGAGTGAAATATTGCACACTCGCTTCACCAGCGGTGTATTACAAACCAAATCCGTTTAGAATTATCAACACTGATACAGAACATATTTTCATCAGGAATAAAAACATGAGCCAACAAACAGCCTGCCCCTGTGGCAGTGAGGAAACCTTTGCAGAGTGCTGCGAATCCTACCTGTCGGGTGACAAAATACCCCCTACCGCCGAAACATTAATGCGCTCGCGCTATACAGCGTACACACGCATGGATGATGACTATTTACTGGCAACCTGGCATCCGGATACCCGGCCTGACACCAGTCACCCCAGTGATGATGGTGATGATACCGTCTGGACAGGACTTTCAATTTTACGCACTGAAGCCGGGATGTCGGGTGATAAAACCGGTGTTGTAGAATTTATCGCCAGCTGCACTGTTGGTAAAAAACCCTCACAACTACATGAAATCAGCGAATTCACGCACGATGGAGAGCGCTGGCTTTACGTGGACGGGCTGGACCAACAGCCCGTGCGCAGAGATTCACCCAAAGTTGGCCGTAACGATCCTTGTCCTTGTGACAGCGGGAAAAAATATAAAAAATGCTGTGGTGCAAATTAAGGAACGTGCACGAAACATCAACCCAATAAAAAAATCCGCCCTGATTATGACGGCGACTGATATTGTTTGAGAATAAGCGTGTTACCCCGTTGGGTAAATTCCAGATGTTTTAAAAAGCTCATGCCCAGCAGCACTTCATTACCTTGCATCCCGGGATTAATCGACGCACGCACTTGCCTCAGCACAATACCGCCCAAATCCACTGTTTCCAGACGGGTAGCGTATACGGTGACTGACCCATTGGCCGTTTGATATACCATTGGCCTGCCCCGTTTCAAACCAATCTTCTGCGCCAATTTTTCGGGCACAGACACATCACTGGCCCCTGTATCCAGTAAAAAAACAACGGGTGTATTGTTAATGCTGCCACTGGCCACGTAATGACCCAACCGATTCCCTTGCAACGTCAGTTCACGCACGCCGTCGGTATCCAGGCTCAATGATAAATCCTGATTGGGGTTGTGTTGTTTTTCCTGCCACGATTGAAAAAACATGACCAGCAAGCCCATAATGACCACCCACATGGCGACGGTCATTTTCATACCCAGACGACGATGCGGGTTTGCCGAATCGGGTTCTTGTGGCTCATGTTCGTCGTTGTTGTTCATGGAATGAATATACCCATAACGTAGCGATTGAGATATCAGGTATTGGCTACAGGTATTACAGGTGCATCGGCCACAAAATCAGTTCATCATGGAAGCATGTTAACACGCTGGCCAATATTGCTGGT
>JAADIL010000275.1 GCA_013151355.1 Gammaproteobacteria bacterium | reverse complement strand
CTGACCGGCTGGCTGGGTGACACCTATCCCGCACTGGAACCCTTCAGCCACAAACTCGGACACCTGTGGGTAGTGGTGCTCGGAGGCTCAACCCTGGCCTGGGCTGTGGTAATGGCTCTGAGTCTGACATTGATGCTCATGGGTTACACGCTGCTGTCAAAAGGCTGGACACAAATCCACGCCGCTCGTAGCGGTCTGGTGACTGACGGTATTTATACCTATGCCCGTCATCCACAATACACCGGACTCTTTCTGGTGATCATCGGTTTTCTGGTGCAGTGGCCCACGATACTTACGGTAATAATGGCACCCGTTCTTTTGTTTGCTTATGTACATCTGGCAAGAGTGGAAGAACGGCGTGCCGAAGCGGAGTTTGGCGTGGAATATGACGAATACGTACGTAAAACACCGGCCTTTTTTCCACCACTGAATCAGTGGAAGGCATTTTTAACGGTGAACGTTCCGGATGAAGAAACGCCGTAACCGATATCAGAACAGGAGGTGACATATGGAAGGCCTGGGTTCATTTTTATTGTTTGCCGCGCTTTTTTATTTCATGATGCGCTTCGGGTGTGGTTCACACATGAAACACGGACAGGGTGGTCATGATCATCCCGAAGGTAATGCTGCCAATGCTGCTGACCACGATGACGGGACAAGCGGATATGTTGACCCCGTTTGTGATATGGAGGTTGAGACCGAGCAAGGCTATGGAAAAATGTATCAGGGTACACTCTACCGTTTTTGTTCCAGGAGCTGTCTGGACAAATTTGACAATGAGCCAGAGCGTTATATCAACAAACAGCAGGCCTTGATGGAGGAGAACCACAATGACCACTAATACGATGACAAGCCGTTATCAAAAACAGGGAATTTCATTATTGGGTGTTGGCCATGCCACCAGTTTTCTTCTGGCAATAAGCTTTGCGCTGTGTGTCAGTTTTGATTTGCTCTTTCCTGACCATGCCATGTACGAAACCTGGCAACAATTGCTGCCGGGTTTTGAGTGGCTCAGCTGGAAAAGTTTTTTCCTGGGATTGATTGAAGCCTACGGCTACGGTTGGTTTTTCGCGTTGATCTGGGTGCCCGTTTATAACTTTGTTACGCTGCGAGGTGAATGAGAAAAAAGTGTAATTATTGATGCTGCATTTATTGGCAATTTCGGCGAAGCAGCCCTTCATTTCCAAAACAGAAAGGTGGGTAATATTATGTTAACCGGGGTAGATACACCTGAAGGTGCAGAAACAGGGCGACAAATCCTGACGCAGGTTTTGTCAGATTATCGGGGCCCCGTGGCGATACGCCTGTGGGATGGTGAACTGGCTATCGGCGATGAGGACGCACTCTGTACCGTGGTGTTTCATCAGCCATCAATGTTGCGCGGCCTGATACTGCACAGAAATGTTGTGCGTCTGGCTGAAGCTTACCTGGCTGGTGATGGTGACATCGAGGGTGACATTGAAAGCCTGTTTGATCTGGTATGTTACATGCGGGATCTGAAACTTTCCTGGCCTGTGAAGTGGCAAGTTACCCGCCTGGCTTTCCGTCTGCCGGGAAAACATCATCCCGGCAAAAAAGAGACACAAGTGACGCAAGCCAGGGCCGAGGTGCATGACAATACACGCGAAAGCATTGCTCACCACTACGATGTCAGCAATGATTTTTACCGGTTGTGGCTGGACCGTGAAATGGTCTATTCCTGCGCCTATTTCCCCGAGGTTGACCGATCACTGGACAAAGCCCAACGTGACAAGCTGGACTACATCTGCCGCAAGCTGCGACTGATTCCAAACCAGACACTGCTGGACATCGGCTGTGGCTGGGGCGCTCTGGCCTGCTGGGCTGCACGACACTATGGTGTGCGGGTGCATGGTATTACCCTCAGCGAACAACAACATCAGTACGCCTGCGAGCGGGTACGACACGAGGGTCTGGAAGGGCAGGTCACCATCGAGCTGCGCGACTATCGGGATTTACCCGAAGATGTTCAATACGATCGTATCGTCAGTGTTGGCATGTTTGAGCACATCGGGGTTGCTAATTTTCCGCGCTATTTTGACATCATCAAACGCGCACTCAAGCCGGAAGGACTATTTCTCAACCACGGCATCACCAACGATGCCGGTTGGCAGGACACGCCAATTACCCATTTCATCAACAGCTATGTTTTCCCTGATGGTGAACTGACGCGCATTGGCACTGTGATCAATGCCATGGAAAAAGCCGGTTTTGAAGTTGTCGATGTAGAAGGTCTGCGTCGCCACTATGCCTTGACCCTGCGTAGCTGGGTGCAGGCACTGGAGGCTAACCGGGAACAGGCTGTCGCCATGGTGGGAGAAGCAAGCTACCGGGTATGGCGTTTGTACATGTCGGGTTCTGCCTATTATTTTGACGAAGGCAGCATTAACGTTTTTCAGGTGTTGGCGGGACATAACCGCGAACCACTGGTCATTTCCCTTCGGCGGGATGAAATGTATGCCAAAGGCTGCGAGTGTCCGCCCGTTAAAGATGAAAAGGGTAAGGCCGGGACATTCAATTAAAGGGATACAAGATGTCACCGGGGCACCGCAAAAATAACCCGACAAAAAAAAACAGGCCCACGGAGGTTTGGCGTCATTTTCTTGATGCGCACCCGGAGTATTTGGCGCGGCATTATTGGTGGGCCTATTTATGGCGATTTGGTGTATGGTTTTTTGATCATCAACCCATCATCAATGCCATTCTTTTTGGACAGTACTCGTCGCTTAAAACACAGGCACTACATGCCTGTATGACAAACCGGCCAAAGGGCCGACTGTTACAGCTTACCTGTGTGTATGGAAGTCTTACGCCCTCATTGATCAAATCAATGAAAGATGATGACCTGTATCTGATGGATGTTGCGGATGTACAGCTGGATGCAACACGTCAAAAATTCAGCGATAAAGAAAAAAGCCGATTGCTGGCAGCACGCATGAATGCGGAACATCTTGCTTATTGCGACAATGCATTTTCCACTGTTCTGATGTTCTTCCTGTTACACGAATTACCGCCTGCTGCGCGAGAACGCACGCTGGATGAGACTTTGCGTGTGCTGCAACCCGGTGGACGTCTTGTCATCACGGAATATGGGCAGTACCCCCGGCAGCATTTTTTATGTCGGTGGTGGCCAATGCGTATTTTATTATTACGTCTGGAACCTTTTCTGGATGATTTTTGGCACCAGGACCTTTTTGCCATATTGAGTCGTCATGCAAAGGCGCATAATAAAACACTCAGGCAAGTGGATGAATTTCATTGCTTTTCCAGGTTCTACCGGGTATGTGTATTTGAAGTGAATAGCCCGGATGGTGAATAAGAGACTATCAGAAGCCCTTGAATATTATGAACAACAATCATGCCAGCGACACCCTCTCGAAATACCCCCGGATCGGGGTGGTATTAAGCTCGGGAGGAGGACGAGGTGTTTATGCGCATACAGGTTTCCTTATGGCGCTGGAAACATTGAAGTTGCCCGTTACCGCACTTGCAGGTTGCAGCGCAGGAGCATTGGTCGGAGGAATCGTTGCCAGTGGTACTCCCTTGCCAGACTGGTTTGCCACGCTCGGCAAGGTACAGCGAAAAGAGTTTTGGAAACCAGGTTCTTTACCGGGGTTGCTGTGGCGCATGCTGCACGACAAAGGGCGAGGTATTACCGGTATTTCAGACACCCAATGGGCGATAGAGTTTTGTCGAAAAAATCTCAATGCAAAAACGTTCGAGGATTGTCAATTTCCTTTTTATGCTCTGGCAATCAATCTGGATAGTGGAGAAAAAACTATTTTTTCAGAAGGGGAGATAGCCCCCCGCATTATGGCAAGTGCAGCAATTCCCATTGTGTATCAACCGGTAAAAATTGACGGTGAATATTTTTGTGATGGCGCGGTGGTTGATTTTGCACCCACTGATGCGATTTGCTGTTTACATAACCTGGATGTGGTTATTGTGCATCATGTATCACAACGTTTTGATCAAAATAAAAGTATTGATCATGCGTTAACTGAACCCTGGACACTGCTAAAAATCACTGATCGCCTGCTTTATCGAAATCGCCCATGGTACCTGTCGGATGAATGCACATCCTCACAACGGATTTCATCACAACGTTGCCCTTGTGGCTGTGGTGCAATCATCATTGTCATAGAACCGGAATTGCCTGAATTAACCTGGCCAATGACCAAAGGCGGCATTCATGTATTGCGTGAAGCACAACAACAAACGACAGAGTTACTGACACCGTTCCAAACTGCCTTGCAAACTGATCCACGGGGAATGTTTCCAAAGATTTTCAAGGCATGTGATGATGACAACAAATAACAAAAAGGGTTTTTTGTGGAAATAAATGAACAATATGTATGGCTCTTGTGGTCCAGTGCTTTTTTGATTCCATGGGGCATCATCTATATCAGCTTCCCGGCACACCGGCGAGCCATGTTATGGGCAAGCCTGTTCACCATGCCTTTTGGTTTGAGTGAGCCATTGTTTGTACCGGAATACTGGAGTCCGCCAAGCCTGTTTGATCTGGCTTTACGCACGGGCTTTGATATTGAAAGTCTGATTTTTTGTTTTGGCATTGGTGGTATAGCGGCGGTTATGTATAACCTTCTGACGCGGCGAGTTCCGGTTGCTGTACCAACAAATGAACGAAAAAAGCCATTGCACCGTCATCATTACAAGGCGCTGGCCGCGCCCTTTATTATATTTGTTCCATTGTATTTTTTGCCGTGGAACCCTATTTATCCTTCTATTGTCGCCATGGCTATTGGCGCAGTGGCCAATATTCTTTGTCGCCCCGACCTGAAACAAAAAACATGGATTGGTGGTTTGTTGTTTCTGGTTTATTACGCACTGTTTCTTGTGGGGCTGGAATGGACCGCACCGGGTTATATTGACCGCGTCTGGAATTTGTCGGCATTGAGCGGTATCAATATTGCCTTTATGCCCCTGGAAGAATTGCTTTTTGCCATTACGTTTGGCATGTACTGGGCGGGAGTTTATGAACATATCACATGGCGAAAATAATGATTGAAACGGTACGTAAATTGGTAACAGGAGATAAATAATGAGTGCACAACAACAAGCAGAAGAGGTCTGCCCGGCTACCCGGCCGCGCCGGTTTTATGATTGCACGCTTAACGAGAAACTGCTGTACACCTCGTTTTTATTGCTGGCGGGAGCCGCCTATCTCATGGCCATTGCTTATCTTTATACCAGCTTTGCAGGTATTGATGGCAAGCCGGGCCTGTCAGTGGAAGATGTTGCCGAGAATTATTACGGTAACCGCAGTGGTACCAGACTGGAATCTGCATTGCGCGGTCCTATGGCCAGCTATATTGATATTGAACAGCGTAATCATGTTGTTGAATGGCTGAAATCGGGTGCGTCAGAAAGTGGTTATGACAGTACAATCCGTCCCATTTTCGCCAAGCGTTGTTTCGGTTGCCATAGCGCCGCTTCGGGATTATCCGTTCCCGATTTTACCACTTACGCAGGGATCAAACCGGTGGCCAATGTGGATACCGGTGTTTCATTGCACAGTTTGATGAAGGTTTCACATATCCATTTGTTTGGCATCGGGCTGGTGGCGCTGAGCATTGGCCTTATTTTTCGCTTTGCCTTGTTGCCTGCCTGGTTTCAGCACACGCTGACCCTGTTGCCCTTTATCGCTATTTTTACCGATATTCTGGCCTGGTTTTTTACTAAATGGGACCCGCATTATGCGTATATTGTCGTTATCGCCGGTGCTGTGCTGGGGGTGGCGTGGGCGGCCCAGATCGGTATTTCTCTTTTTCAAATCTGGTTTTTGAAATGTCGTGTGATACCGGGTAAATAATGGCCTTGACCTGTGATTGGCGCGCAGGTCGTATACTTTGGCTCGTTTGCCGCTCGTCACCTTATGCGGCTTTACCCGTATCGGTGACGGCGGACCAACACGCATTTTTACAGTCAGGAGCCTTTGATGGTGGTTAAAACTGAAAAGGACTGTTTGTGGTGTGGCAAGCTGGTGATCAACAGTGTGCATACCACTGATGATGACGATGCTTTTTGTTGTGAAGGGTGTTATCTCGGCTACATGGCAAATCAGCGTTTTCAGCATGAGCGTGATGAAATTCAGTTATCACTGGTCGAAGCCCTGGCGGCAGCACTGGATGCCCGCGAGCATGAAAC
>JAADIL010000063.1 GCA_013151355.1 Gammaproteobacteria bacterium | reverse complement strand
AAAACAAAAGTAAAAGCGAAGCGTCGTGTTGCAAAACGCAGTCCGAAACGGGTAGCCGCTTCAAAACCACTGAGTAAAGCCCATGAAAGAGTCTTAAAAGTGGTTAGTGCCACTTTGGACAAAGCAGAAAAGCTGGGTGCGAAGGTTACTGCTGCTGAAGAGGCGCTGGATGCTGCCACGGGTAAAATTGAAAAGGCCGTACGCACAGCCACACGTAAAAAAACTGCCGCTGCTAAACGTGCTGTCGTTACCGCTAAAAATGTGGCCAAAAAAGCAAAAGCTGTATTGACGACAAGCAAGGCCAGGGCGCGCGAAGCAGAAAAAGCATTAAAAGAGTCTGTGAAGCTGGCTGAAGTTGAGCGCAAGCTGGAAGAAGCCAAAGAAAAAGCCATTGCTGCTTTCTTGTCAAAATGGCAAAAGGCTTATGATCGTAAAACAGCAGCAAAAAGCAAAAAAAAGGGCAGAAAGAAACGCCGCACCAAACGCGCGTAATGAGTCGTCATAAAAAAACCGGCCTCTGTATGCGGCCGGTTCTCTTTATTATTGACAAATAATTGGTAATGAAAGCCCACAATGTGAATTACGAGCTACCCCTTCCCCCTCTCATCCTGAAAAAAACAATGAGTATTTAACGCAAAGGCGCAAAGAACGCAAAGTTGACTCTTTTTCTTTGCGTCCTCCGCGTCTTTGCGACCTTTGCGTTTATAACACGTCATTTGTTAACACCACTACAGTACAGCCTTCTGATGCACTATGAGGTACTTGTCCGGTGGCTAAGTAAAAAACGCTAACGAAGTGATTCAGGTTTTATTCCAGCAAGGAGTGAGTTATGCAGGGTGCGTTTTACACACCCATTACTCATCCGGTGGCGTATATCACGCACAATGATTGTTATGATGAATGAGGTCACCCGCCTGGGTGTTTTTGTATTATTGACCTGATAGTCAGGCATATGTTGTAGGCTCGTACGTACACGCTGTGAATTTTTTAAACCAGCAATTTGTGATAGCAGAACGTAGCAGAAAAGAGGATGCACCATGTCAGATGAACACAAATACTGCCAGTGTCAGGAAACCCAGAATCATTTTTTACAACGGGCGTTCGAGGCGTTGCAACTGGAGGCTGCGCAGCGGGAGTTGTTGCTGACGGCATTCCGGGAGACCTCTGTCAGCATTCCCCTGCGACCCCATCGCAACGGTGACGATGACGGCGAGTTGCATACCTTCATAGGTTACCGGGTGCAACACAATCACGCGCGTGGGCCTTTCAAGGGTGGGTTGCGTTTTCATCCGTCGGTCAATCTGGGGGAGATCCGTGCCCTGGCCCAATTGATGACCTGGAAAACCGCGCTGGTAGACATTCCTTTTGGCGGTGCCAAGGGTGGCATTGCCGTGGATACTACCCGGCTGAGTCAGCACGCGCTGGAAATACTCACCAAGCGTTTCGTGCAGAAAATGGAGCCAGTGCTGGGGGTGCATCAGGATATTCCCGCACCGGACGTGGGTACCAATCCACAGGTAATGGCGTGGATTCTTGAAGAATACAGCAAGAGCCACGGTTATACCCCGGCTATTGTCACCGGTAAGCCTCTGGAGCTGGGCGGTTCGGCCGGGCGTCTGGAGGCCACCGGTTACGGTGTTGCTTTTTTGACCGGCAAGGCGGCGCACGACATCAGCCTGCCCATCAAGAATGCAACGGTAGTGATTCAGGGGTTTGGTAACGTGGGTTTTCATACTGCGCAGCGTCTTGCCGCCATGGGTGCACGGATTATTGCGTTGTCTGATGCTCGTGGAGGCATCTTTTGTGAGACCGGCATTGACATCGGGCAGGCCCAACGCCATGTGGCTGACAGTGACTGGCTGGAGGGATTGCCGGGCACGGAGCCAGTGAGCAATGCCGAATTGCTGGAATTACCCTGCGACATTCTGATTCCCGCAGCGGTGGAGGGCACGATCAATTGTGACAATGCCGGGGCCATACAGGCCCGGCTGGTGATGGAGGCTGCCAACATTCCGGTGACCCATCTGGCGGATACTACCTTGCGGGAGCGGGGCATCATGGTGGTGCCGGACCTGCTGGCCAATGTGGGTGGAGTGCTGGCCTCTTATTACGAGTGGGTGCAGAACCTGCAAGAATTCCCCTGGGAACACGACACTGTGACGCAACGCCTGGAGCAGCGCCTCGGCCGGGTGTATGGACAGGTACGTGATCTGGCGCAGCAACGCGGCACGGATTTGCGTACTGCTGCCTACGAACTGGCTATTGGTCGGGTTAATCGGGCCATTGCCTTGCGAGGGTTTTAAATGGCTGTGTCCGGAAAAGACAATTCGTTACACGGGGTTCGTTTTTGCGGGACACGTACAGGTTATGCGGTTGGCTATAATTTTCATAGAGGTTGTGGAATTTGTACATGGAAGTGCCCGTGGGGGCATACTGATATGAAACCGGTTTAGCCATTTATAGAGGAGGGAATGAATACTATGAAAAAGGATACGGTAACCGTAGTAGATAATGCCAGCGGTCGTCAGATTGAGCTGCCGGTCAAACACCCCACCCAAGGTCCTTCCGTGGTTGATATCGGCAGCTTTTATCGTGAGTTGGGTTATTTCACCTATGATCCGGGTTTCCTGTCTACAGCCAGTTGCCAGAGTTCCATCACTTACATCGATGGTGAGCAGGGCATACTGCAATATCGTGGTTATCCCATCGAACAACTGGCAACACAGAGCAGCTTTCTCGAAGTCACTTATTTGATGCTCAATGGTGAATTGCCAAACCCCACACAACTGGATGAGTTCAGTGGCATTATCAATCACCACAGCATGCTCAATGAAAGTCTGAAGAGTTTTTTTCGCGGCTTTTACCACGACGCTCATCCTATGGCGATTATGGTGGGCGTGGTGGGTTCACTGTCGGCGTTTTATAACGACTCCACTGATATTACCGATCCGCATCACCGGGAGGTTGCCGCCCACCGCATGATCGCCAAGATGCCCAGCATTGCTGCGGCCAGCTTCAAGCACACCATTGGTGAACCCCAGGTCTATCCGGGTTTGAGTTATACCGGCAACCTGCTGAAGATGATGTTCTCTGTGCCTTGCGAGGAATACCACGTAGACCCCGTTGCCGAACGCGCACTGGATCTGATTTTTATTTTGCACATTGACCACGAGCAAAACGCCAGCACCTCCACAGTGCGCCTGGCGGGCAGCTCCCAGGCCAATCCGTTTGCCTGCATTGCTTCCGGCATCGCAGCCTTGTGGGGGCCTGCCCACGGTGGTGCCAACGAAGCGGTGCTCAATATGCTGGGTGAAATCGGTGACGTGAAAAACATTCCTGAATATCTGGCGCGTGCCAAAGACAAAAATGACCCTTTCCGTTTGATGGGTTTCGGTCATCGGGTTTACAAAAATTATGACCCCCGCGCACGCATTATTCGCGAAATGTGTCACGAGGTGTTGGCCAAACTGGGTGACAACAATGACCCTATGTTTGAACTGGCCTTGCGTCTTGAAGAGATCGCCCTGAATGATGACTATTTTATTAAACGCAAACTTTATCCCAATGTGGATTTTTATTCGGGGCTTATTTATCGGGCGCTGGGCATCCCCGGCAACATGTTTACCGTGATGTTTGCCATTGCTCGTACTGTGGGTTGGGTAGCGCAATGGATGGAAATGATCGGCGAAGAAAATCAGCGTATCGGTCGGCCACGGCAACTGTACGTGGGGGCCGGGCAACGGGATTATGTTCCGATTGATAAAAGATAACAGCAAGTAGAAGCAGGGAGTTGTTGAAATGAAAATCACCTTCCTTGGCGGCACAGAAACGGTTACCGGTTCAAAATACCTGCTGGAAAGTGGATCGAGCCGGATTCTGGTGGATTGCGGCCTGTTTCAGGGTTACAAATGGTTACGTAAACGTAACTGGCAGCCTTTGCCGCTGGACATCAGCACACTGGATGCCGTGGTGTTGACCCATGCTCACCTGGATCATTCCGGTTATATTCCGGCGTTATACCGGCAGGGTTTTCGCAAACCGGTTTTCACTCATCATGCCAGTGCAGCCTTGTGCGGTATCCTGTTACCGGACAGTGGCCATATCCAGGAGGAAGACGCGAAGTATTATGCGCGCCACAAACTGAGCAAACACGAGCCGCCGGAGCCACTGTATGATCGTGTTACCGCTGAGCACAGCATGGAGCTGTTCGAAACAGTGGAGTTTGGCGAAACCTTTACAGTGGGTGCTTTCACCATGCACCTGCAAAGTGCCGGGCATATTCTTGGTGCTGGTAGCCTTATCGTGGAGGCCGAAGGAAAATGTGTGGGATTTTCCGGTGATGTGGGTAAACCCGATGACGTATTAATGAAACCGCCAGAGCCTTTGCCCGATCTGGATGTGCTGCTGCTGGAATCCACTTATGGTAATCGTCGACATGAAGATTCAGATCCGCTGGACCAGCTCGCGGCCATTGTCAACGAAACGGCGGAAGCAGGCGGGGTTTTGCTGATTCCCAGCTTCGCGGTGGGCCGCGCACAGGCCTTGCAACATTTGCTGGCTACGCTGAAGTACGAAAAGCGTATTCCCGATTTGCCGGTGTTTCTGGACAGCCCCATGGCGATCAGCGTTTCCGATATTTACTGCCGTTATTCCCGGCATCACCGGCTGAATCATGACCAGTGTCACCAATTGTGCAAAGTGGCTACGTACACCCGCAGTGTCGAGGATTCCATGGCGCTGTCCGGGATACGTTACCCGCATATTATTATCGCGGGCAGCGGCATGGCCACAGGAGGGCGTATCCTGCATCATTTCAAGCGCCTGTTGCGCAATTACCGCACCACCGTGTTGTTTACCGGTTATCAGGCAGGTGGTACCCGTGGAGAGAAGATGATCGACGGTGCCGAAGAAGTCAAAATTCACGGAGAATGGATACCCGTCAAGGCGCGGGTGGAAGTGATGCATGGCCTCTCGGGACACGGTGATTACGTGGATATTCAGCGCTGGCTGGGAAAGTCGCAACTGACAAAATATACGGACATTCAGCTGGTGCATGGTGAGTCGGCAGCACTGGAGGCCATGCGTGATCATCTGCGCCGCAAAACAAAGTACAACGTTGAGGTGGCCAGTTATCGAAGTATTTTGAAGTTGTGAAAATGTAAGCCCCGGCTTGCCTTTGATTTGCCCGATGATTGTGTCAAAAGTGCTCATTTACGCCCGTAAATTCCGCGTTTTTTCTTTGTTCTCAAACAAATCAAAGGCAAGCCGGGCAGTTACCGGACATTTAAAAAACCAGGTTGAACAGTTACGTAAAAATAATGATAACCGTAGAAAAACAACCATGATTAGTCAGCAAAAAAACAATCATCCGAATGCCCCTGTTGAGATCGTCGGTGCCGGACTCGCAGGACTGGTTGCGGCTCTGAGCATCGTCAAACAAGGTGGTCGGGCCATTGTTTATGGGCGCAGGGATGAAGTGGGCAGCCGTTTTCATGATGACTTGCAGGGGCTGGAAAACTGGACCACGGAGGGTGATGTACTGGATGAGCTGGCCGACATCGGTATTGCACCCAATTTTTCTGCGACGCCATTTTATGAAGCCGTGCCGTTTGACCCCGATGGGGGCGAGCATATCTACCGCTCGGAAAAAAACCGATGGCCTATATCGTGCGTCGCGGCGCGATTTCCGGTTCCCTTGACATGGGCCTCAAGCAGCAGGCGCTGGATGCTGGTGTGGACATTCGTTTTTCTGAATCTCGTCATCATTTGTCGGACGGCGGCATCGTTGCCGGTGGGCCGCATGGCGCGGATGCCATTGGCGTCGGTTATCTGTTTGACACGGGGATGGCGGATGGTGCTTATATTGCCCTGTCGGACAAACTGGCACCGCAGGGTTATGCCTGGCTGCTTGTTCAGGGTGGGCGCGGTACATTGATGTCATGGATGTATGCGGATTTCCACAACGAACAGCAATATCTGCAACGCAGCCTGGCGTTTTTTCGTGACAAGGTGGGGCTGGATATGAAACAGCCGCGACGCACGGGTGGGGCGGTCAATTTTCTTTTCCCACGTTCTGCGCGCAAAGACAAGTTGTTCTACATTGGGGAAGCTGCCGGGTTTCAGGACGCCCTGTGGGGTTTTGGCATGCGCTACGCCATGTTGTCGGGGTATCTTGCAGCGCGCGCGTTGCTTACAGGGCAAGACTACGATCGCCTGTGGCGCCAGCGGCTGGGTGGTTTGTTGTGTGCCGCGCTGGTTAATCGCTATGTTTATCATCGCCTGGAATACCGGGGTTACGGCCGCCTGCTGCGCAGTATCGATCAGGCCCTGCGTTCAGGCAGGACGGACGTGGCTGGTTGCATGGTTACACGGCACCTCATCTATGGAAACGCCTCTGTTTTCCCTTTGTGCAACATGCACTACCATCGCACCGCTTGATACGAGATGCTCCCGTTGAAGGCTGCGATTGTACCTGGTGTCGTTGCCGGTCTGCTTCGGCTGATGCATAACCAAAACAGGTGTAATTGAAATTATCGCATTTTGGTGTTGTAAAAAAATAATCACTACACTTTTATCAATTGCGCATATTTTTGCCACATATTCTGTTTAATATTTTCGGTATGCCCGAGTAACACTAATCCTGTTTCCAAAGGAACCGTGTCAACGTATGTCGGTTCAAAATCCGTCATTATTTTTTACTATCCAGCGGCTGACACCACACAATCACTCGCCTGATTGTGAGTCTGTTGCCGGGCATCATGCCGGTAACGCTTACCGCATACTTACTGGCATCATCGAGTATTTCAAATACTGTGAAAGCCGCGATGGAAAAACCCCGTAGTCGGGACACGCTGATTATTGTCACCGCCGACCACTGTTATGTCTTTACCATTGCGGGTTACCCTATGCGCGGAATCCAATTCCTGGAAAAGTAGTGGGTAATGACAACCGGGGTGAAGCCGGAGACAGATTTTCAATGGGAGATGCATGGCATGCTGTGCACTACTGTCAGTTATGCCAACGGTCGTGGTTATGCGATGCTGGAAACGGGAGGTGATACACATTACGGTGTTCCGGTTCAGGCAGGCTGTGTTGCAGACCTGATCCTGGTGGATTGTGGTGCCTCTGTGGCTTTTGTTTTATTATTTTGGAATCCTGACCGGTAAAGAAATAAGGGACATCACCCTTTACAATATAAAACAAAGGGTAATGCCCCAACATCACGGCCCCGTTGGGGTTTGCAAGCTCACCGCCAACCTGGACCAGGCAAGAATTTTGGCTTAACTTGGGTAACCCCCCCCTTTTTTTTCCAGATATGCTACCGATGACGGTGTGCGACTTGACCATCTACATTATATTAAACCGAAACTACCTTTTTCCTGCACGAGAACCCAAGTCCAACAAGGCCAAGGCCCATCAGAATGAAGCTGGCAGGTTCAGAAACAGCTGTTGTAGCAACAGTAATACGCCCCAGCATCTCTGCATCAGCTGATCCACTTTCAAGCACAGAAAAATTATCAATTGTTGCAAAACCAGAGCCTGTAATAACCCCAAACCCTAAAAACTCGAGCGTATAATTTATATCGCCAACAGTGAAAAAGGTATCGGGTTGTGTGACAGGAAAATTTATAATGTCGGCATTTGCATTAGCATCACCAGTGTTTGGGGTATTTATCAGTGCCATGGTATACAGAAAATCCTCCATAATACCTGATGGGTTGGTAAGTGTTAGTGTGATCTCAAGATCTACAAACGTTGCTTCAGTACCGCCAGCAATGGTGCCATTGAAATAGCTGAGGGTACCAAAACTAAACACATCATCTGTTTCCTCTGAAAACGAATTTCCTGTATACCCCAAAGAGCTGGGCGGACTGTTAAAGGCACTACCATCTCCCCATGTAAAGAAATTCGTACCTACACCGGATACAATCATTCCGCCAGGCCCTGTCGGGTTTATAAAACTCCCTGAACTTCCCCCAGAAACAGGGATCGCATACACATTAAACGAAAAGACTAACGCTGTGAGTAGAAATAAAATATTCAGATATATTTTGGTACTCATAACTTGTGCCCTCCTAAATAGGCCCTTTTGCATTGATAAATTATTAATTGAATTCAGTCTATGCAATTTCGCTTTTACGCAATAGAAGCCAAGCAAAGAATACGCCACTTCAACCAGGCCGTTGTTTTTCAATAGCTTAATTGCTTGCTCGATTGAGCTGCCGCATAAACTGTAAGCTATTCCGACAAAATCAACCGCTATACTGGCTATTCTTTATCACCATTAACCTAATTCTACTTTGTCACATTTAACACTATGAAAATAAAAAGAATTGTTTATGCTATGAGCAAATAAAGAAGTGCAAAAAGGATGATGATTAGTAGATTACCAACACACTAAAAAAGGGATACGAGATGGCAAATCACTTATTGGTTCGAGCCAAACTTGCCTTCGGCTCGCCAATCGATATGGGCATCATTTTCAATCTCTTCGGGTTTCATTCCCCGCCGCTTGCGGCGTAAGGTTGGAAAAACTCAGGGTATAAACATGCGAAGTTTATGAAAGCCATCAATTGGCACTGTTCTAAAAAACACCCCGCTTTCGCGCAGCGAAAGTCGAGCGTAAGGGACGTGCACGTAATAACATCCCGATCTGGCGCTCATATTTAGTCTGTATTTGTTCGTTCTGATTGAACAAAAGTGCAGGAATAGTTGTTCTATTTC
>JAADIL010000123.1 GCA_013151355.1 Gammaproteobacteria bacterium | reverse complement strand
GCCGGATTATTCGCAGCTGAAACAGATCAATGAGGCGCTGAAAATGCCATTGGTCATACACGATGGTAACGGGCTTTCCGATGAGCAATGTCGTCAACTCATCGCGAATGGTATCAGTAAAATCAACTGTGACACGGCGTTGTCCGATGTGGCAGGAAAGCAGATCAGGGAAAATGTCCGCACCGATACTTCCGCTGGTTGCACTGGATTGCTAAAAGACATCAACCACGTTATTGCCACTGAAGTTGAACGTTGCATGCGCCTGTGGGGGGCAGTTGATCGAGCCACCGAAGTGCTGGCGCAGTGCCGGCCATGGAGCCCGGTAGAACATCTCATTATCTACAACGTCGAAGGGCTGGATAATGTTGGTGCAGAGAAAATGATGACCGAAGGCCGTCGGGTGCTCTCCGCCATACCGGGAGTGCGTGCGGTGTTTACTGGCGAAGCCGTGCAAGCGGATGCCAGCTACCGTTACACCTGGCTGGTTCGCTTCTGTCATCCGGCGGTGATCGACAGCTATCGTGAACACCCGGCGCATGTCGCTTTTGCTGATAACCTGTTCCGTCCGGTGGCAGGCAAACGCATCAGTATTGATTTCCAGCCCGTCTCGCCCGTTCTTCGTAATCCTGGAATCCCCGGTTGACCGCCTGGAGGGCGTATTAACCCGTTGATGAGCATCCCGTGTTTTAGATGTACTGGCATGCCAGTTTTCCGCCACCCATTGCTTCTGCACGGGGCCTCCGGTAAAATGCGTCGCTCAAAATTCGGGTTGCCTAAAACATACGGCAACAACAAACCTTGCTTCACCGTGTTGTCTCTTTCTGTTAAAACGAAGGTGCGCGGGAGGCGTTAACCATAAGGAATGCTCGTGAGACACTACGAAATCGTGTTTCTGGTCCACCCTGACCAGAGTGATCAGGTTCCCACCATGATCGAAAAATACAAGGCAACCGTTGAAGGTGATGGCGGTAAAGTCCATCGTCAGGAAGACTGGGGTCGCCGTCAACTGGCTTATCCCATCAACAAAATTCACAAGGCCCACTATGTACTTATGAATGTTGAGTGTACTGCCGGGGCTCTGGAAGAACTCGAAACCGCTTTCCGCTTTAACGATGCCGTGATCCGCAACATGGTGATGCGCACTAAAACAGCGATCACAGATGCTTCTCCGCTGGCTCGTTCGCGCGAAGACGAGTCTCGTGAGCGTCGCCCTGCATCGGCTGAAAAAACCGAAGCGCCAAAAACCGAAGCGCCGAAAGCCGATGTTGTTGAAGAAGCGCCTGCGGAGAAAACTACCACTGCTGAAGCTCCTGAAGTTGAAGCCTCCGAAGCCACTGCAGAAGCTCCTGTAGCTGAAGCAGAAGGCGCAGCAACACCCGTGGAAAATACCGGAAGTGCCGAGGCCTGATTGTCTCCGCTTGTTGAAAAAATGTTGAGATAAGTGAATGTCACGTTTTTATCGTCGTAGAAAATATTGCCGCTTTACTGCGGAAGGCGTCAAAGAGATCGATTACAAGGATCTGAATACGCTGAAAGCCTATGTGTCGGAATCGGGCAAAATTGTGCCCAGCCGTATCACGGGTACCAAGGCCAGGTATCAGCGTCAGCTGACCACAGCCATCAAGCGCGCCCGTGCATTGGCGCTGTTGCCGTATAGCGATTCACACCAGTAAGCCCGGTGTTGGTTCTGTCACTGCCCACGGCAGAGTGGGTGGTGAGTCTGGTATGTAATGAGCGAGGCGGAATGAAGTGAAGTTGTTGGCGACATTCATTCTGCGTGGGCCGAGTCAGGCAATACTGGTCGCCGTTGGCACAGCTGTGCTGGCCATGATATTGCCGCCCCTGAGTGTGCTCAGCGGCGCGGCGGTTGCTCTGGTGACCTTGCGCAATGGTCCACGCTCCGGTGCGATGGTGATGTTGGGCAGCACGGCCTTTGTGGCCTTGATGGCCTGGCTGTCTTTGGGCAATGTATTGCCCGGCGTGGTGTTTCTGGCTGTGTTGTGGTTGCCCGTATGGGTGCTGGGCTGGGTGTTGCGCGAGATGCGCTCTCTGGCGCTGGCCGCGACAGTGGCAGGTATGCTGGGCATCGTTGGTGTGTTGGCGATTTATGCCATCGTGGGCGATGTCAGTGTCTG
This sequence comes from Gammaproteobacteria bacterium, assembly GCA_013151355.1. Taxonomy (GTDB): domain Bacteria; phylum Pseudomonadota; class Gammaproteobacteria; order SZUA-152; family SZUA-152; genus SZUA-152. Next base: position 9,797 of record JAADIL010000123.1, on the reverse strand, counting down.
GTGGCAGCAAATTTTGCTGGCCATGTTTGAACCTGCCATGGAGGCCAACGGTCCCCTGGCTGATCGGGCTGCGGTAGAGGCAATTCTGGCTGATCTTTCCAGAGTCATGACGGGTATCGCGGCAGCGGGAGTAAGCCTGAACGTGCTGCTGTGTTTGTTTTTGGCGCGAGCCTGGCAGGCGCAGTTGTATAACCCGGGTGGTTTTCGCGAGGAATTTCATGCCTTGCGACTGGGCCAGGGGCTGGCGCTGGTATCACTGGGTTTTATCGCGTTGTCGTTGTTGCCGCTGGGGGTGGTGTCGCACATGGCGGGCGAGATCGTGATTGTGATCCTCAGCCTGTATGTGTTGCAAGGGCTGGCGTTGCTGCATTCGATTGTTGCCCGGCGAGGGTTGCATGTGGCCTGGCTGGTGGTGTTGTATCTGGTTATGCTGTTTATCATGCCGCACCTGATTGTGTTGGTGGCGGTGATGGGGTTGGTTGATACCTGGGCAGATTTTCGTCGGCGACTCGCTGCAAAATAACCGGCACGGTATTATATAGAACAGACTTTTGTAACTGCCCGGATTGTCTTTGATTTGTTCGAGAACTTTCTATTCGAGAACAAGGAATATTCGAGAACAAGGAAAAAGCGCGGAGTTTACAGGTGTCAATGAGCGCTTTTGACGCAGTTATCGGGTAAATCAAAGGTAAGCTGAGCAGTTACAGATTTTTTAAATCAAATATTGATGCAAGTTGAGGAAGCGGCAATGAACGTAATTTTATTGGAACGAGTGCAAAACCTGGGTGACCTGGGTGATCAGGTGAGTGTGAAAGCTGGTTATGGCCGTAATTTTTTGATTCCGCAAGGCAAGGCTGTGTCTGCCAGTAAAGACAACGTTGCCAAATTTGAGGCACGCCGCGCTGAACTGGAGAAGACCGCCGCTGAAAAGCTGACAGCTGCCGAAGCTCGCAAAACTGCCCTGGAAGCGCTGGAAATCACCATCACCCAACAGGCTGGTGATGAAGGCAAGCTGTTTGGTTCTGTGGGTACTCATGACATCGCCGGGGCGATTACTGCTGCCGGTGCCGAAGTGAGTCGTGCTGAAGTGCGTTTGCCGGAAGGTGCGCTACGTCAGATTGGTGACTACGAAGTCAGCGTTGAATTGCACAGTGATGTGCAGGCCACAGTGAAACTCAGTGTGATCGCTGAAGCTTGAATTCCGCTATCTGGCGTTACCAGCAAGCAGGGCACATTGTAGAAAGGTAAGGCGGTATCCCGGGGCAGCTTCGGGATGCCGCTTTTGTTTTTATTGCCGGATATTTTTTGTCTGTTTTTCTGACGGTGCCCCGCCGTTTTATCCCGGTCTTTTCGGCCATAATCAGGTAACATGATGCGACGATGAACGAGTTAGAGTACCCACCTGAAATCGCCGATATGGCCACTGAAGCGTTGCGCATGGCACCGCAGTCTGTCGAGGCCGAGCAGTCTGTACTGGGTGGTTTGATGCTGGACAACGAGGCTTGGGACAAGGTCGCTGGTCTGGTGGTGGAAGAGGATTTTTATCGTCGTGACCACAGGCTGATTTTCCGCGCGGTGGCCAGTTTGGCATCGCACAGCAACCCTTTTGACGTAGTAACACTCTCCGAATGGCTGTCGCAGCAGACCCTGCTGGACGAGGCGGGTGGTCTGGCCTATCTGGGCGCGCTGGCCAAAAACACGCCCAGTGCGGCCAACATCAAGGCTTATGCCGAGATTGTGCGTGACCGCTCGGTGCTGCGCCAGCTGATTACTGTGGGTAATGACATCAGTGGTAGTGCTTATCAAACCGAAGGTCGCACGACCGAAGAATTGCTGGACACCGCCGAAGGCGCAGTATTCAAGATTGCCGAACAGGGCGCGCGCGGCAAGAAAGGGTTTACCGCCATCAAGGACTTGCTGGTCAAGGCAGTGGATCGTATTGACGAGCTGTTTCAGCAAGACAACCCCATCACGGGTGTGCCCACGGGCTGGGACAGCTTTGACGATATGACTTCCGGCCTGCAAAAGGGCGATCTGGTGATCGTCGCCGGTCGTCCTTCCATGGGCAAGACCTCCTTTGCCATGAACATTGCCGAGCATGCGGCCATCAAGGGTAACGTGCCTACCGCCGTATTCAGTATGGAAATGCCCGGCGAACAATTGGCGATGCGTATGCTGTCGTCACTGGGACGCATTGATCAGCACAAAATCCGTACTGGAAAACTGGAAGATGAAGACTGGCCGCGATTGACTTCGGCAGTGGGCATTCTTGCCGAAGCACCGTTATTCATTGATGACACACCGGCATTGTCGCCCAATGATCTGCGTGCCCGTGCTCGCCGCCTGAGTCGTGAGCACGGCTTGGGGCTGGTGGTGATCGACTATTTGCAGTTAATGCAGGTGTACGGCAGCAAGGAAAATCGCACCAACGAAATTTCTGAAATTTCACGCTCGCTGAAAGCCCTGGCCAAGGAGCTGGAAGTGCCGGTGATCGCGTTGTCGCAGCTCAACCGTGGTCTGGAACAGCGCCCCAACAAACGTCCGGTGATGTCAGACTTGCGTGAGTCGGGTGCCATCGAGCAGGACGCTGACGTGATTGCCTTCATCTATCGTGATGAAGTGTATAACGAAGACAGTCCGGACAAGGGCACCGCCGAAATTATCATCGGTAAACAGCGTAATGGCCCCATTGGCACGACGCGCCTGACCTTTCTGGGTCAGTTCACCCGCTTTGAGAACTTCATCCACGACATCTATTCCGATGATGATGGCTACTCGCACTCGGGCCCGGGGTCATGAGCCGGGCGGCACGCGCCGTCATTGATCTCGATGCCCTGAGACATAATCTGCAACGGGCACATGCCGCCGATCCTGAGGCCAGACAATTTCCGGTCATCAAGGCTGATGCCTATGGCCATGGTTTGTTGCCAGTGGCGCAGGCGCTGACTGACGCTGATGGTTTTGCTGTCGCCAGTCTCGAAGAGGCATTGGTGTTACGTGAGGCCGGTATCCAGCAACCGGTTTTGTTGCTCGAAGGGTTTTTTCACGCTGACGAGTTAGTCAAAATTCAACAACACCGGTTAGATATCGTGGTACATCATGCGGCACAGCTGGATGCCCTGGAATCTCTGGTCCGGCAGCAGGATATTGTAAAGCCGGTGAACGTCTGGCTGAAAGTGGATACCGGTATGCACCGGTTAGGTTTTGCCATGGAGGCTGTGTCGGACGCATGGGCGCGGCTCAGTGCCTGTGATGCGGTGAATCAGCCACCACGGCTCATGACCCATCTGGCCTGTGCCGATGATTTTCAGAGTAGCCGCACTCAGCAGCAAATCGAATCTTTTCACCGTGTGTTACCTGGCGTGCAGGCTGAGCGCAGCATCGCCAACTCGGCAGGTATTCTGGGCTGGCTGGGAAGCCACGCTGACATCGGTCGCCCCGGCATTATGCTTTATGGCGTTTCTCCTTTTTTGAACGAGACCGGCGTTGATCGTCGTTTGCGCCCGGTGATGACCCTGCGCAGTGACCTGATTGCGATCAATGCATGTCAGGCGGGAGATGCGGTGGGTTATGGCGGTAGTTGGGTTTGCCCCGAAACCATGTCCGTTGGCGTGGTGGGCATCGGTTACGGAGACGGCTATCCGCGCCACGCACCGGCCGGTACACCGGTGTTGGTGAATGGTGTGGAAGTGCCGCTTGTTGGGCGTGTTTCCATGGACATGATCAGTGTGGATTTGCGTGGACTGCCTGATGCGCAGGTGGGTGATGGTGTTGTGTTGTGGGGAGAAGGACTGCCCGCGGAAACCGTGGCGCGTGCAGCGGGTACCATTGCTTATGAATTATTTTGCAGTGTTACTGCGCGTGTGCCGCGACAATATGTATAGAGTGGCGGAGCCAATGTCCCATTAAGTTAAGTCGGGCTTCCTGTTTATCGCAAGCTCACCGCCAACCTGCGACTACCATTGGGTACAATCCAGACAGGGAATGGTGGGCAGTGCCCACCCTGCGAAATCGAATATTGACCATCATATAACGAGAAACAGATAACATGGCGAAAAGCAAAATCGCTTACGTGTGCAGTGACTGCGGCTCGGATTTCCCTAAATAAATGGCAGGGCCGCTGTGACGATTGCGGTGCGTGGAATACCCTGTCGGAATTTCGTACCGGAAGCCCGGCCAGTGGTGGCAGCAAACCCCGGGCCGGGCAGTTTGCCGGGTATGCAGGCAGTCTGTCAGATGTCAAAACCCTGGCCGAGATTGATCTGACCGAACTGCCGCGTCTGGGCACGGGGGTTGATGAGCTGGACCGGGTGTTGGGTGGTGGCCTGGTACCGGGTTCGGCAATTCTCATCGGAGGCCATCCCGGTGCGGGTAAAAGCACGTTGCTGTTGCAGGTGCTGTGCAAACTGGCGCAATCGCAAAGTGCCATGTATGTGACCGGTGAAGAATCCCTGCAACAGGTGGCAATGCGCGCACAGCGTTTGTCTCTGCCCACAGACAGCCTGAAAATGCTCAGTGAAACCAGCGTGGAAAGCATTTGCGCGGTGGCTGAAAAACATAAACCCAAATTGCTGGTGGTGGATTCCATTCAGGTAATGAGCCGCGAAGAAGTGCCATCGGCCCCCGGTGGTGTGGCGCAGGTGCGTGAATGTGCGGCCTACTTGATACGTTATGCCAAACTGACGGATACCGTGTTGATCCTTGTCGGCCACGTCACCAAAGACGGCACTCTGGCCGGGCCCAAAGTACTGGAACACATGATTGATTGTTCCATCATGCTGGAAAGTTCTACTGATAACCGCTTTCGCACTCTGCGCGGGGTAAAAAACCGCTTCGGTGCGGTCAACGAGCTGGGTGTGTTTGCGATGACCGAAAAAGGGTTGCGTGAAGTCAAAAACCCTTCAGCAATTTTCCTCTCGCGCGCTGACGAACCCGCTGCCGGTAGTGTGGTGATGGTGATATGGGAAGGTACCCGGCCTATTTTGGTGGAGCTTCAGGCGCTGGTGGACGACAGCAATTATGGCAATCCGCGGCGTCTGGCTGTGGGTGTGGATCAAAACCGTTTATCCATGCTGATTGCTGTACTGCATCGTCATGGCGGTGTGCAAGTGGGTGACCAGGACGTGTTCATCAACGTGGTGGGGGGGTTGAAAGTGATGGAAACCAGTGCGGACCTGGCTCTGTTGCTGGCGATTATTTCCAGCCTGCGTGACCGTCCGTTATCCACGGATCTGATGGTCTTTGGTGAGGTGGGATTGTCCGGTGAAATTCGTCCGGTGCCCAGTGGTCAGGAGCGTTTGAATGCAGCCGCCAAGCATGGTTTTCGGCAGGCTATCGTGCCCGAGGCCAATGTGCCGAAAGGCGGTGTCAAAGGCATGAAAATAGTGGGTGTAAAAACTCTGGCGGCTGCCCTGGCGGCTTTGTAACAAAACAGGGAAGTTGTTGCGCGCACGTTCCTCAGGAATGGAAATTAAATAACTCACACAATTGGCATCTCCGTTTCAGCCCGTCTTCGCCCGTTCCTCAATCGCAAAAATTCGAAATAAGAGCGACTATTCCCGCACTTTTGCTCAATCAGAACGAACGAATACGGACTAAATCAGAGCGCCACTTGTTATAAGTTATTTAATCTCTATGGGTTCAATTCCCCGCAGCTTGCTGCGAATACCGTCATTCTGGCGCGGGCCAGAATCCAGAGGTTGAAACCCCTGGACACCGGCCTTCGCCGGTGTGACGTTAATACCCCATCAGCTTGCTGCGGGGTCGTTTATTTTCCATTCCTTAACTACGCATTGATCAACTCGGCCAGTTCACGGTTTAATATCTCGCTATCACCCAGGTTTAACTCCACCAATCGACGCAGGTGGGAAATACTGTCCAGGTCTATGTGCTCACAACGGAAGCCCGCGTGCTGTTTTTCAATGTGGGCGACAGAGATCTCCATGCGAATGGTCGCGTCCGAATTATCCGTCAACATTTCCACAAGATAATGATCGCCAATTTTGCTGTGCCAACCGTCAGGCATTGTGGCCAGAATACCTTTCAGGGAAACGTCAACAAGTTGGGCATTCCAGCTGCCCTCTGCGCTTACCAGGTGAATATCTGTCACAAACGAAATGCGCGAAAAACGTCTTTTATCGGTGGGTTTTTCAGTGTCCATGTCAGGCCCTTTGTTTGTTCGGGATAAAACGCGTGCCACACCTGCGCTAATGATAGTCGTGACTGTACACAACGCCAGGTATTTTTTCTGACGGCGGAGTGAAAACGTATGAATCATGTGGGTTAAGAAAAAACAAAAACAGTAGTGTTTTTATCAGTTGAGAACAGAGCAAATGACCATTGAAAATCCCTCCCGGCTTGTCATATTGCACAGGGTGCAGTGACAGAAATCGAAACCCAATAGTTTTCATGATGAAAGCAATATTTTCCATGTCGGGGAAGTTATTACGTGTACGTTCCTTGTTGGTGTTGGGGTCAGGTAGTGGACAATTAAAGAGTAAATTTTTTGAGATGCTTGCCGATATCATTTCTGCGGTGGTCAGGAGGTATGGAAAAGAAAACCGGATTTTTAGGGCATATAAAAGATAGAGTCACAAGGATAGTCAAACAATGAACAAGTGGGAGCGAAGACCAATAAAGATTGCTTTGCTTGGAATGGATAAACGATCTGTGACCAGGATGGCAACCATCTTCAAGGTGGTCTACAAAGAACGCTGCGAAGTTGCACCGGGAGAACAGGCCGATCTCGCCATTGTTGATCTGGATGGTAAAACAGATGCGTGGGCATCGTTCCAGCAGCAATTTCCGAATCTGTCTGTCATTGTCTTGTCAGAATCACCGTCCACCGCTGAAGGGGCTGTTTATATCAGCAAGCCTGTCAGGCTGAGCCTGTTGTGGGAATCTGTTTTACGACTGGTGATTGGTTTGCCGTCGCCAGATGAGTTTGCAGCAAAACATGAACAAATACCTACCGGGGTGAAAAGTGAAACCGCTGTGAATAGCGCCGGTAATGCTTCGCAGGGCACGACTCCAAAACGCGTGCAGCCCATGGATACACAGGCAGATACTGCGAACAGCTTTAACCCGGATGATTATTTACTGGGGCACCTGCTTGCCTGTTTGAAAGAGTGCGCCGGGCGTGAATGCAGCATCAGTGTGCAGTGCGGGAAGGATCAGCAGCTTGTGCTTTTTCCTCATGATGGCCGGGTGTTGAATGGCTTGACAAATGATCAGCTTGAGCGACTGGGTGAAGCAAAGGGCAGCGAAGCATTTACCCTTGAGATTAACAACGATGATGTCGCGAATAGCAGTGAAGCATCCACACGCGAAACTGATGACCCGCAATTCATTTCCATTGATTATCTGCTTTGGGATTTAGCCTGGCGCACAGCACATGGCCGGGTGCCGGTGGGCACAGATTTATCCAGACTGTTTTATTTGCGTTGCTGGCCCAATTTTCCCCGTTTGCCACAGACGCCGCATGGCATGCGCATAGCCTCCCTGTGGGTAGGCGAGCCGCGTACTCTCGATGATATTGCCACGAGCCTGGGGATCGAAGAGGCCGAAGTGTATTCATTTTACAGCGCTGCTGTCACCATTGGCCTCGCAGGGCCAGCAAAACGTCAGGTTGATGGATTGATTGAACCACGTAACACCATTAAAAAAGATATTTTGAAGCGCGACGTACGTAACGCCATTTTACGTCGTATTGACACCCCCTGATTACCGCTTTATTCGGAGGGGCTGCGATGATGGGTGTGCCCGGACAAGGGCCAAAATGCGATATTCTGGTGGTGTTTCCTGAAGAATTTGTTTTGGTTGCCGTTAATGCCAACACAAGTGAAAGAAACGAAAAACTGTTTTGTCACAAAAAAACACAGGCAAAAACTTCAGACACAAAGAACAAGAGGCATAAAGTGTCTATAGTAAAGACTGTACAAGGTGTTGTTGCCGCTATCCTGAAATAGTTTTGTGAGCTGAAATTTATTGGGGTATTGGTTTTTTTCATTGGTAAACAATGATTATTCCTGCCACAAAGAAACCAGCTGGTCGGAAAATACATTAATAACGCGTATAACAGCGTGTGCGATCAAGGAGGCTCGGGAGCTTGGCAAACCTTCAAAAAGAAAATCTTGACAAGATTATTCGTCCCATACTCAGGACGCTGAATGGCAAATCGCCAGAGATGGAAGCCTCGGCGGTAATGTCTCGTGATGGCCTGAGCATTGCCTCGGTATTGGGTGATGGCGTCGATCCGGATCGACTGGGGGCCATGTGCGCTGCACTGTTGGGTTTGGCCGACCGGACGGCGGATGAGCTGGCGCGTGGTGAACTGAAGCTGGTGTTGCTGCATGGCAGCAAAGGTGTGCTGTTGCTGGTGCATGTTGGTACGACCCATGTATTGGCGTTGGCAGCCAAACCCGGGATCAATCTCGGCATGGTTTTGATGGAAGCAAAAAAGACCGCAGCAATGTTGGCAACGACCATTTAAAACAGTGGTCTGTACAATACCGAATAGCCGGGAATAAATATCCACAGATTTGCTGAAAAGGCCAGTGTCATTCAATTTTGTGTTGCAGAGTGTGTTCGTGAAGTTTTGCGAATATTGTCGATGATGTTAATGAGTGATGTTTACTGACGAAGGCAAGAACTGAGGAAACTTCCCTGAAACAGGAAACCATAGAGTCAATTCTGAAAGAATTGATTAACACGAATCCACAAATACGGTTATCCATGGTTGTAACACCAGATGGCCTGGTGCTCGCTTATGAAGGTAACGTGGATGATTTTGAAAAAGCAGGTGCCTTGTATATTGAGTTACAGCTGATATGTGAAAAAATTATGTCAGAACTTGAATACGGTGATCTGGAAGAAATGTTTATTCGTTCCAAATCAGGTTGTGTGGTGTTGTTGCCCATTGGTGACAAGGGATTGCTGGCTTGCATGTCCACCCCGGATGTGAACTCCTCAAAATTACAGATGTTTACCTGGAAGGCAGTAGCCGGGTTATTTGAACTTATGTGAGTAATGACTCCAGCATATTCTCGTACATGCTTGACAGTTTTTCCAGGTCCTCCACGGCGACACATTCGTCAATTTTATGAATAGTGGCATTCACCGGACCCAGTTCCACGACTTGTGCACCTGTCGGTGCGATGAAACGACCATCCGAAGTACCCCCTGCTGTTGACAGCTCTGCGGCAACACCATTGATTTTCTGCGTGGCAGCTTTGGCCGCATCCACCAGTGCACCACTGGCGGTTAAAAAAGGCTTGCCGGAGAGGTTCCAGTCGATAGTGTAATTCAGGTTATGTTGATCAATAATGGCTTCTACCCGTTGCTGCAATTGCTCGTGGGTGACTTCTGTAGAATAACGAAAATTAAACACCACCACCGCATCACCAGGAATAACATTAGTGGCGCCCGTACCAGCATTGATATTGGAAATCTGGAACGTGGTTGCCGGGAAAAACTCATTGCCCTGATCCCATTCCTGCGCGCACAGCTCGGCCAGCAAGGGAGCGAGATGATGAATGGGGTTGTCCGCCAAATGTGGATAGGCGACGTGGCCTTGCACACCGTTTATAGTGAGAGTACAGCCCAGTGAGCCACGACGGCCATTTTTGATAACATCACCCACCACGTTGGTGCTGGAAGGTTCGCCCACCAGACAGCCATCTATTTTTTCACCGCGTGCTTCGAGGTGTTCGACTACTTTTACCGTCCCGTTAATGGACGGGCCTTCTTCATCACTGGTGATGAGAAAACCGATGGAACCGGTGTGGTCAGGATGTGCA
>JAADIL010000068.1 GCA_013151355.1 Gammaproteobacteria bacterium | reverse complement strand
GGTGAACAGGAAGAACGCCTGTTCCTGTTTGGTCTGCTGGGCGAATCTTCAACTCAGGTGATGATGAACAAGATGCGATCTTTGGCCAAAGAGTTTACTGACCTGCACCGTCAGGATGCCAAATTACCGCTTGATAAGCGTCATAACATTGGTGTCATGCTTGCCATCCGGCCATGGGAACTGGCATTTTTTCAGACATTGCAAAACAATAGTTGATGCCATTTTTTGTCTTGAGCCAGGTGATATCTGCGTCAATATCAAAACCTGAATTTGACACTGGCACCAATGGAATCCGCTTCTTTCAAAGCAACACCACTAAAATTGTAACGCTCCCACTCAATCAGCAATGTACGTTCTTTGTTGCCACGGAGATTGATATCGATTCCCACACCATAGGTCAGCCCCTGACCGGACTCAATCTCATTTTCATCATTATCCCTGAGTGACCAAAAAGACATGCCGAGCTTGGCCAGAACATCAATATTTTTAATAACCGATTGAGTCGCCACCGCATTGATATACACAGCATCTGCGGTAAACAAATTGCGTTGACCAGGACTGGCATCCATTACCATTTCACCAAAACTGGTCACGCCAAGCTCTACCCCCAAAAGCGGATCAAACTGATACCCGGCAAACAGCTTGAAGGTATTCCCGCCCTGACGAAACGACGCGTCTGCGCCGCCTGCATACATTGTCGATAAATTAGCTTCATTGAAAGTCAGGTCTGATGCGCTCACACCAAACCCGGCGTACCAGTGCGTTTCAAGTGTAAAGTCGGGCTCTGCAAATACTTGCGAAACATGTCCGCACACCAGAAACACAACCGCCAGCAAGCATTTTTTTGAATAACGTTTCATTTTATTTCTCCTTTACTTTTGTGAATTAAAAACACAGGGAGAAATTAGCGGAAAAATTAGCGGAAAGCTATTTTTGCGCAACGTTTTTAGATAAAACATTAATTATCGATACTTTTGGTATCAAATAACAATACCCAGGAACGTGTACGTTCCTTACAACCCCTTTTTTGCAGGTGTCTCTCCGATCGGCATATTTGAGCCTGGCTTGCATCGCCTCCGGGCCAATACCACCTGTTTGATCACAGGCACAGAAAAGTATATAAAAAATAGACTATTAATATACTATAGTGCTATCTATACCATAGTGGTTTACTTAAAAAGACCTTTTGACGATTATCTCCTCAACACAATAATCACGTTGAAGGAGAAAAATGATGTTTAAAGCACTGTTGCGCCAGGTACTAAAAACGCTATATCGCGTAGAAGTAAAAGGAACCGGGCACCTGGATCAGTTCAGCGAACGCACATTGGTAGTCGCCAATCACACGTCATTCCTGGATGCTGTCTTGCTGTACGCTTATCTTCCGGTATCAGCAACTTTTGCAATCAATACCTACATCGCCCGTCGCTGGATTGGGCGCCTGGCCAATGTGATTGGAAACCTGTTTCCCATCGACCCCACCAACCCGCTTTCCATCCGCGCCCTCATCCGCCGCCTGCAAAAAGGTGGCACGGTTGTTATTTTTCCCGAGGGACGTATCACGGTGACTGGCTCACTGATGAAAATATATCCGGGACCGGGTCTGGTGGCCGAACGATCTCGTGCCACAATACTTCCCGTTCGTATCGAAGGTGCCCAATACACACCATTCTCTCGTCTGCGGGGCCGTGTACGCCTGAGCTGGTTCCCCAAAATCACATTAAATGTGCAAGCACCACGTTGTTTATATATTGCTGACGAATATCGTGGTCGTCGTCGCCGTGAACAGGCCGGTCGTCTGCTATCCGAATTAATGGCTGAAATGATGTATAACACCGCGAATACAAACCAGACACTGGTAGAACGTTTGCTCGATGCACGTCGTATTCACGGCGGCTCACACATTATTGCTGAAGACATCAACCGTACACCCTTAAGTTACAACAGTCTGATCACACGCTCTGTTGTGCTGGGTCGCCAATTACTCAAATATTGTGATGGCGATGATACCCCTGGTATTTTGTTACCGGGAACGCTGGCCACCGTGGCAACATTCTGGGGCTTGCAGTTCCACAACAAAATTCCTGCCATGCTGAATTACACCGCAGGCGCACAGGGAATGATTTCTGCGTGTGAAACCGCTCGCCTGCATCGTGTAATAACATCCCGTCGCTTCGTTCAGCAGGCGAAAATTGAAAAAGCCGTGGAGGCTCTGGGTAAAAAAGTTGAGCTGATTTATCTTGAAGATGTGGCAGCAACCATCGGCCTGTTTGATAAATTATTGGGGCTGGCAAAAAGCCGGTTCGACCGCTGGTTGTTGCGGGATGCCCGTCATGACGCATCACAACGTGCCGTTATTTTGTTTACCTCGGGCTCCGAAGGCACACCAAAGGGTGTCGTGCTGTCACATCACAATCTGTTAGCCAACATTCAGCAACTGATGTCACGGATCGATTTCAGTGCCCAGGATATCGCCCTGAACGCCTTGCCTTTATTCCATTCCTTTGGGTTAACTGCGGGTATGATTCTGCCGTTGACATCGGGTGTACGGGTTTTCTTCTACCCATCACCTTTGCACTACCGGGTCGTGCCCGAAGTGGCTTATGAAATCAATGCCACTCTTCTTTTTGGCACCAACACTTTTCTGGCAGGTTATGCGCGTTTTGCAAATGCTTATGATTTTTACAGCCTGCGTTATGTTTTTGCCGGGGCCGAAAAACTTCAGAATGAAGTGCGTCACACCTGGCAAGACAAGTTTGGTGTGCGTATCTTCGAGGGTTATGGTGCAACCGAAACCAGCCCTGTCATTGCAGGTAATGCACCATTGGCCAACCGCCCCGGCACCGTTGGTCAGCTAATGCCCGGCATGGAATACCGTTTGCTCAACGTACCCGGTCTGAAAGAAGGTCAACGCCTGCACGTTAAAGGACCGAATGTCATGCAGGGTTATTTGTTTCATGATAATCCCGGTGTTCTGGTGCCACCTTCATCCGAACTGGGCGACGGCTGGTATGACACCGGTGACATTGTCACTATTGATAACGATGGTTTTGTGCGAATCTGCGGCCGTGCCAAACGGTTTGCAAAAATTGCCGGCGAAATGGTCTCGCTCACTTCTGTTGAAGTGCTGGCCAGCAAGGTCTGGCCCGATGCCCTGCATGCTGCCATCGCCATTCCCGACCCCAAAAAAGGTGAACAGGTTATATTGTTGACAACAACGGATACCGCTGACCGTACTGCATTGCTGGCACAAGCGAAAAATGACGGCCATGCGGAAATCAGCGTACCCCGAAAAGTCGTGCATATTGATAAAATGCCTGTTCTGGGCACGGGCAAAATCGACTACGTTTCCGCAAATAAATTAGCAGCAGCCTGATCATGGAAAACAAGATAAGCAATAAAATGAATAACAACATTTATCGCGTACTGGCCACCCAGTTTCTAACGGCCTTTGCTGATAATGCTGTTTTGTTCACGGCCATTACCATCATCATGCAACAGGTCGAGCCTGGAAACTGGTATGTGCCTGCTTTACAGGCGTCTTTCCTGGTTGCCTTTGTCTTGCTGGCTCCATGGGTGGGACGGCTTGCCGACTCCCGCCCCAAGCCTCGTGTGTTATTCGGTGCGAACATCGTAAAAGCATTTGGCGCCGGTCTGTTATTTCTGAATATTGAACCGTTTATTGCCTATGCCATTATTGGTCTTGGGGCGGCAGCATACAGCCCGGCAAAATACGGTATTCTGCCGGAAATGGTCGGTGAAAATACACTGGTCAAAGCCAATGGCTGGATAGAAGGATCAACAATACTCGCCATTCTCAGTGGCACAGTGATTGGTGCGGCATTATCTGAACACTCCATCAACATCGCACTTTTTACCGTCATTGCCCTATATATTATTTCCGCATTGATCGCGTTAAGCATCCGGCACACTGTCATTGTCGGAACAAAAATGGAAAATGCACTCAGCAGTTTCCACACTCAAATGAAAGGCCTGCTGACTACACCACGGGCTCGTTTTTCGACACTGGGGGTCAGTTTATTCTGGGCTGCTGCTACCGTATTGCGCGTGCTTTTAATCGCATGGGCCCCGGCGGTATTGTTTATTTATTCGACCACCGATATTGCCATGCTCACCATGGCTGTCGCCATTGGCATTGCCTGCGGTTCATTACTGGTTCCACGCCTTATTCCTTTGGCCTACCTGCGTCGCGCACGACTGGCGGCCTACGCCATGGGTATTGTTATTATATTGCTGGCAACCGTCGATGATATTTGGGTAGCACGCTTTGCCTTATTTCTGGCGGGCACTTGTGGCGGTTTATTTGTCGTACCCATTAACGCGGCATTACAAGAAATAGGGCATAAATCCATAGGGAGTGGTGGTGCGGTGGCTATCCAGAATTTTTTTGAAAATCTGGCAATGTTAACCGCCACCGGAATCTACACGATCGTTGCGGGTATCGGCGTAGACCCCGTGATCACCATGATGTGGCTGGGGGCACTGGTCATCATTGCGACTGTAATCGTTTCATGGCGTTTACCGGAAGACACAGGTGAACTGTTTAATAACTGATGTTACGCAGAGGTCGCAGAGGCACAGAGTTTTTAGTGTTTTTCTCTGCGGCCTCTGCGTCTCTGCGACCTCTGCGTTTGTAACACGCTATTTGTTAGTATCACTCAACATCATCTCCCCCTGCACCAAAACACTTGTCACACTTGTCCGGAGACAAAGCTTTGGATTCCGGCTAAAAACAGGCGGAATGACGGTGTTTTCAGTAACAAAAGTGTTAATTATCCCTTAATCCACATTCGAGTGCGTAACATCAGTTAATAACCCTGGACTCCACCGTTGACATCTCATCTTCAGCTCGTCTTCGCCCGTTCTTCAATCACAAAAGCCCAAAACAGAACAACTATTCCTGCACTTTTGTTCAATCATAACGAACGAATATGCACTAAACCCGGGCGCCAAACAGGGGAAGTAGTTATTACGTGCCCATTCCTTACCCGGATGCCAATCCTTGAATCCGCACACCCATTGGAGGTATCTCTTCTCCATCAATTCTCACATCGAGCACGACAGGACCATTACCTGAAATCAAATTGTCGAAATCCAGCTTCTGCAAGTCCTCAGAAGACCTGACAATATATCCTTGAGCACCCATCGCTTTGGCTATCGCACAAAAATCTGTTGGTGGAAGTTCGAAAGCGATTTGCTCAGCGTTATTCAGTCGCTGTCCGTGTTTTACCATTCCCAAAGCTTCATCATTCAGGATGACAAAGACAATTGAAAGCTTTTCGCCAACGGCAACACTTAGCTCCTGCCCATGCATCATGAAGCTGCCATCACCGGTAATGCAAACGACGGGGCCATCCTGATAACCCAATGCAGCACCTACTGATGACCCAATTGCCCAACCCATTGATGAAAACTCGATACTGCTGCGGAACAGCCCGGCATTGATGCCTCGTCTTCTGACACTGCGTCGGTCTGTCGGCTGAAGATAGTGTATGGCCCACGCAACACTGTTTCCTGTATCCGCAAAGAAACGGGTATTTGACGGAAACAATTGATTCAGTTCATACATTAACCTTTGGGGTTTAATGGGCACTGCATCAGAGAGCATGATTTTCTGCTCATCGGGAGTCAACGTTGCGTGAAGACCAGGAGGTACACTTGTGTTTTCTTGTGTATTCAATGCGGGCTTGTTGCTTCTGATTAATTCCAGTAATTGCTCAAAAATGGCAAGAATATTTCCCCGAACATGCAGTTTTGCCATCGGCGATCGAGTCATGTTTTCTTCTGTTGAGTCTATATGTATTAAACGTTTATTGAGAAGATAGTCTGCACTCCAGCCACTGCTCGCCCATTCACCGAGATTGGTTTCAATCGCGATGACAATATCGGCATTTTCCTCACCAAGCGCTCTTCGCGCGCTATCATGCCCGGCGAAGCCAATAACACCTTTATAACAACTAAGGTTTGAACCAACCAGACCTTTACCATGCGGGGTGGTAACAATAGTTGCATCCAGCAACCCGGCCAGTTCCAAAATGAGGCCAATGGCTTCTCCGCACTCCCCCCCCAACACTAATGCAAATTTATTATTTTTAACAATATTCGAATAAAGTTCGCGTAATGCGATTTGATCACAAGTCGCATTTGCTCTGAGCAATTTGGTGAGATCAACATGTTCATGCGGCGGACGTGCTACTGCGCGCAAGACATCAACCGGGACACTGAGGTGCACCGGCCCCCTTGGGGAATGCATTGCCGTCATTATGGCGGTTACGAGCTTCTGTTCAATTTGGTCTGTATGGGAAACGAGGGTGCTGTAGCGTGTGCAATATTGAAACATACCCACTACGTCTATACCCGCGTCAGATGATTCCTGAAACGCACCTCGCCCAAATGTCGGCAAGGCTGTCTGCGCGGTTATCACCAATAACGGAACGTGGTTTGCGTAGGCATTGGCAACACCGGTAATCAGGTTGGTAGCCCCCGGGCCTGTTGTTGCACAACAAACACCGAGCTTTCCGGTTTGCCTTGTATAACCATCGGCAGCAAACACCGAGCTTGCCTCGTGACGGGTAACAATCGGACGAATCCCGCCATTTCGGGAACTTCGGGCAAGTGAGTCGTATAGTGGCTCAATCGCACCACCAGGTATTCCAAATATATATTCAACACCTATCTGTTTGAGAAAATACAGAATAAGGTCTGCGCCAGTTAAAATCGTTTTGCTCGACGATGGTAATGTATCTTTGTCCATAAAAAATATAATAAAAATTCCGGTTAAGTAAGTATCAGGTTTTTCACTCTCCTTTAATGACAAGACATTTCCATATGATCAAGCATATCCAGTAAGCTACTACTACGTATCAATAAATAGCTACTATTAAATAGCTGCAAATAGCTACTATTCAAATACGCAGTTTACGAATAAAACATCGTTTCAACAATGTACTATATTTCCATAAACCCTGTGTTTGTTCAATAAATTTAAAATGTTCTTCATACCAAAATACTGTGATACTACCTGGTCTTTGCCATCGATGTTTTCGTTTGCCGCAAGCGCTTACCTATAAACGATAACAAACCACCAGTTTAATAAAAACTATACTGACCGGACCAGGGGTTTCCCCTTGAAATATTCTTCAAGTGTAGCAATCCCGGGCAACTTCCGTGTCTTTCGCCCTTAAATATGTATGGTTGACTGATAGCAGCAGTTTGATCAATCGATAGAAATGGATGGTTTCGACAAGAAACCTGTCAATTGTCTTCATTGCCGAATATCAAAAAAATATTTTTCAGCCTGTCATCAAAATTTAACGACGAACGAACTTTGGACAATTAAATTTTAACGTATTAGCGAATTCACGAAGCGACAGACTTCAGCGCTGATGAAGAAACACAATTGTCTTTGGAAAAAAACAGACGAAATTCCAAAAATTATCTGCTTCGATGTTTTGCTACCCCAATATAAAATCCGTTAAAGATCCAGACTTTTCAGCCGAAGATTTTATGAAGAAACAGCGATGCCAAAGAGAAAAACCAGCACTGTATTTTCTCGCGACAACGCCAAATAACACTGATCACAGCACCCGAACCACCCTGCTGAATTTATGTTAAACAAGGAATTATTCTGGCATGAAAATTGAGCAAACGCAGTGGACGCAAGCCGCCGGATGGGCCCCTGAAGCCCCGGGGAAATTGGCAATCGATGCCAACCTGGTATTGATCTTTGGTTCTACCGGACGCCTAAAAGACAAACATCACCTTGCAGACATTCGAAAAGCTTATCCGAATGCCCTTGTTAGCGGCTGCTCCACAGCGGGCGAAATTTTTGATGTCACCGTGCTGGACGACTCGCTGTCCGTCACCGCAATCCAGTTCGAACACACCCGGCTGCAAACAACACACGCCAGAATCAGCGACCCGGTGGGCAGTTTTCGCTGTGGCAAAGAATTGGCCCAGACTATCCCCCATGAGGGGCTTCGGCACGTTTTCGTATTGTCCGACGGACTTAACGTCAACGGCAGTGAACTGGTTGCCGGGCTAACCGGGCAACTCCCGCCAGACACCACCATCACAGGTGGTTTGTCGGGTGATGCTGGCCGTTTCGAGGAAACTCTGGTGCTGTGGCAGGATCAGCCACAATCGCACATTGTTACACTGATTGGCTTGTATGGCGAAGCACTCAACATCGGTTTCGGTTCACTGGGTGGTTGGGATTCCTTTGGACCTGAGCGCCTCATCACACGCTCCAATGGTAACGTACTCTACGAAATGGACGGCAAGTCTGCACTGGAGCTGTATAAATCATATCTCGGTGAACATGCCAATGGCCTGCCTGCTACAGGTCTGCTGTTCCCGTTGAGTTTACGGTCTGCGGACAGTAATGCTGGCCTGGTAAGAACCATTCTCGCCGTCGACGAGGATGAACAGAGCATGACCTTTGCCGGCGATATGCCTGAGGGCAGCTACGCCCGCCTGATGAAAGCAAATTTCAACCGGCTTGTGGATGGCGCAGTGGCTGCGGCCGAAACCAGCGCTCAGGCCATCAGTGGATCTACCGCTGAACTTGCCATTCTTATCAGCTGCGTCGGACGCAAGATGGTACTCAAGCAAAGAACGGAAGAAGAGGTCGAAGGCGTCAGAGAAGTACTTGGACCACAACCCGTGCTCACCGGCTTTTATTCCTATGGCGAAATTTCTCCATTTATCCCCGGTGCAAAATGTGAATTACACAATCAGACCATGACGATCACCACCTTTAGTGAAACCCGGGACTAACCTCCGGGAATGTCCAGACAACACAGCCTCCTTCGTCGCCAGCTTCGCAAGCATTTTGGAGGAGAAAAACATATTCCTCCTGCTTTCGTGATGTTTATCGACGCCGTCAATATGCCTATCGCGAATTCGATATCGACCATGAAATGGTGGAACGCTCTCTCGACCTGAGCTCCAATGAATTATTGCAGGCCAATACCAGTATCCGTGCCGTACTGGATACACTGCCGGATCTTTATGTGCTCATTGACTCAAATGACATCGTTATCGACTACCAGGCTGGCGACAGCAAGGCTATGTCACAACGAACAGAAGAAGTCATCGGCAAGTCATTTCTGAATATGCCTTTGCTGAGTGCTGATGATGCCCTGTCACAGGCCATGCAAAATATTCGCTCTGATGCCAAAAGTCTGATTATTGAATTTTTATACCACTGGAATGGTGCCCCTTATTCCTTTGAAGCACGATTTTTCCCGGTAACCGGCGATCGAACCGCTATTCTGGTGCGCGATATCAGCGACCGTAAATTAGCAGAATACAGCCTTCATGCCAGTGAGAAACGACTACGAGAACATAACCGCCTTATTCTGACCATGGCGAAAAGCAAGCACCTTACATCGGGGGATATTGATGTTTTTTTTGAAAAAGTGACGGCCACAGCAGCACTGGGCCTGCATGTTCAACGCGCAAGTGTGTGGCTGTATAACCATGATCACAGCCAGCTTGAGTGCGTAAAGTTATATGAACAGGACTCAGATCAATACTCGGCAGGAATGGCTCTTAAAGCCGACCATTACCCAAAATACTTTAAGGCTTTGCATACAGAGCGAACCATCACAGCGAACGACGCTTACTCTCACCCCGCCACCAGTGAGTTTTTTGAAATCTGCCTGACACCGTTGGGAATCAGCTCCATGCTGGATGTCTCAATCAACGTCGGCGGCGAGGTCGTGGGCGTTCTGCGCAATGAGCATGCCGGGCAAACACATAACTGGACGCCGGAAGAAAACACCTTCGCCCGTTCCATGGCCGATTTCGTTTCCCTTGCAATGGAAACACGGGAGCGCGAAAAAGCCCAGGCGGCATTAGGTGAAAGCGAGGACAAGTTTCATATCCTTGCCGAGACCACTGACAGCGCGATCATCGTATTTCGTGAACGTTTTCTCTATACAAACCCGGCATTCCGGCGCATCACCGGCTACGCACACAACGAAATACTCAAACTGGGACTTATTGACCTGATTAGTGAAGATTCCCGGCAATTTATTTCCCACCTGATTCACCAATATGAACAGGGAAATGCAGAAAACCTCCGCGAGGAACTTCGTATTCTGGACAAGGAAGGTAACGAACACTGGCTTTTCCTGACATCCAGTCTGATCCGGTTTGAAGGACAACCGGCAGGCCTGGCAACCGCTTTCGATATTACCGAACGCAAGCGCATGGAAGACCAGCTTCGTCATCAGGCCTTTCACGATAAACTCACGGGATTACCTAACCGCGCCCTGTTTCTCGATCGTCTGGAGCAGGCTATCTCTCGTAGTAATCGACATGAGTGTCAGTTCGCCGTTCTGTTTATCGACCTCGACAGATTCAAGCCAATTAACGACAGTCTCGGACATCTGGTTGGCGACAAGCTTCTCCAGGAAATAGCTCGTCGTTTACAACACAGATTACGGGCCGAAGATACAATTACACGTTTGGGTGGGGATGAGTTCACGGTTTTACTGGAAGAACTTCATCATCCTGATTACGCTATCCTGATTGCCCGAACAATCCAGGAGATCATCTGCAAACCCTGTATTATTGAGGGAAACGAAGTTACCGTTACCGCAAGCATTGGCATCGCTTTATGCGATACCCGCTATAAAAAAGCGGAAAATATTTTGCGCGATGCCGACATCGCCATGTATCGCGCCAAAGTCAGCGGTAAGGGGCAGTACGCAATTTTTGACTCAAGCATGCACGAACGTGCCGTCAGTTTGCTGGAACTGGAAAGCGATATGCGTCGTGCGATTGAACGCACAGAATTTGAACTCTATTACCAACCGATCATTCAATTAAAAACCGGCCAGATTAGCGGTTTCGAAGCCCTTATACGCTGGAATCACCCACAACGTGGTTTGGTGTCCCCTGACGAATTCATCCCGATAGCGGAGGATACCGGTTTAATCAATGATATCGGAGACTGGGTACTGGAAGATGCATGCAGACTCATGAAAAAATGGCAAAAACAGCTCGGTAAATGCGCAATGCCGACCATTAATATCAATGTCTCTGGCCGACAAATCGCCTGTGGTGGCCTCGTACAAAAAGTCGCCGCCGCGCTACAAAAAAACCAGATTGATGGCGCTAACCTGAAGCTGGAGCTTACTGAAAGCATGGTGATGGAAAACCCGGGTATGGCAAGCTCAATGATTACAGAATTAAAACAATACCACGTCCAGACAGCCATTGATGACTTTGGCACAGGTTACTCATCTCTGAGTTATCTGCATCAATTCCCCATTGATACGCTGAAAATAGACCGTTCTTTCATCAATGAACTTAAAACGGACGGGACGAATGCAGAAATCGTCAATACGATCGTCATGCTGGCGCACAATCTTGGCCTGGATGTCGTGGCCGAAGGTATTGAAGAGGAATACCAACTACAGCATTTGCGCTCTGTTGGCTGCGATTTCGCACAAGGTTATTATTTTGCCAAACCCATACCTGCCGGTGAAGCATTAGCAGCATTATTGTCTGATAAAACTGACGTAATTGCGAAAAACCTGTCTTGATTAAAAAAACGTATGCCAAAAATTTCCAAACTTGCCCTGCCAATAACCGCGCTAAAAAAAAGGATATGATTTTGGTTTATTTCTCGTCATACCGGCTATTGCAGCCTGTAAAATTGTCCAATATCCGTATAACTCCTGCCCAACATCCCCATAACCCCTTATCTATTCGTCATCAACAAAACTAATCACTCGGCAAAAGTATGCTTCACACAGGCAAAATTATGGTGCGACTATAAATTGATCTTTAATTTTGCATTATCCTGACGGCATCATAAAACTGTGTGTCTATTGGTGAAAAATCGAATACAACTGTGTGAAAAACGAACCAGTCCAGCCCCGTATAACGGGTTTTCTGGTTGCGAATTTGTCCAGTTTTTTCACAATTTGCGCAACTCAAAATTATCGCTGAAAACCTTCTTAAAACACTCCCTTTCTTTAAATTATAAGAAATGTCAAAATACACACTTCTATATCAAACAGGAGCCTTTACTCATGGCCGTAAAAAAGAAAGCTAAATCTATTGCATCAAGTAATAAATCATTGAAATCTGTAGATGATGCCATTGCCAGCCTGGCAGATACGGCAACATCAACAGCAAAAGCGGTTGTTGATACAACCAAAAACAAGAAAAAACTATTAGTTGAATCCAAGCGTCTCGCGAAAAAACTGGCCGCTTTGATGAAAAAGAAGAAAGCAGCCAAAGCGGCTTTGAAAAAGGATTCCTCTGCCACTAACCGAAAAATCGTCAAAAGCATTGAGAAAGACATTTCGGTCAGCAAAAAAGAAGCTGCCAAAATCACCGCTGAAAAGTCGTTGGCAATTGCCGAACTGTCCACACTCAAGGTCGTAGCCAAACGCGCAACAGTCTACGCAAAAGCGTTGACCTCTGCTGATAAAGCGATGAACAAACCAAAAAGGAAGCGGAAAAAAAGAAAAACGGCAAAAACAAGTTCCTGATCTCTTCCGGAACAATGATCAAGAACCCACCCAAGCGGTGGGTTTTTTTGATGACCTGCCAAAATTTGACTGCCGGGAAGCACAAATGCCGGAGAAAACCCTTCAGTCAGATCGAACAAAATAGACTCTGCCAAAAAAAACCGGTACGGGGAAAGCAAGATCTGCAAGCTCATCACAGTCATTATCCAGATCACCCAAAACAGATTCGCCGTATCCGGCCGCTGCATCAAGCGTAATCGTTATCAGAGCTCTGCATCGCTCAGGTGACAAAGCCGGGGTGCAAAACAGGGAAGTTATTACATGCACGCTCCTCAGGAATGGAAATTGAATAACTTATACAAGTAGCTCTCGGCTTTGTCCTCCTGAGTCGCTCTACCTCCTGCATCCATACAGTCGTCTGATTTGGTCCGTATTTGTTCGTTCTGATTGAACAAAAGCGCGGAATGGTCGTTCTGTTTCAAGCTTTTGTGATTGAAGAACGGGCGAAGACGGGCAGAAGCAGGGATGCTAATGGTGGTATATCTCAAGTTTTGGGGTTCATTTTTACTTATTCCAGAGCCCACTAACGACAGTATGAATTAAGGGCTAAACCACTCTGCAAGCACTTTTTACTGAAAATACCATCATTCCGCCATGTTGTTAGCCGGAATCCAGGGATTTACACCCTCAGATAATCGTTCCAGTACATTGAGAGCTTATGGTGTAGTGGTACTGACAAGTGCGTGTTATAAATGCAGAGGTCGCAAAGGCGCAGAGGACGCAGAGAAAAACACTAAAAACTCTGCACCCTCTACGTCCCTGCAACACCTCATAAAATGGTGCTTCACATTCAGTGGTAAATGCAAATCGTGCCAATCCACTCCGTTCAACTTTGCGTGGTATTTTCAAGAAAAATATTAAATGTATTCAACTTGTTATGACTGAATCTCCGCTGGCTTTGAACCCCGAAACTTGAGTTATAAGTGAAATGAAGGTGTCATTCAGAGACTATATAGACTCCGACTATGAAAGTTGTGAGGCGCTTGTAAATGATGCCTGGAAATTTGATCTACATTTCAAACCCCAAGATCTTTCAAATGTTGCTCAATATATGTATACGAAAGGCTCGGTGACAGGGAGTAATTTTAAAAGGGTTGTCGAAATTGACGGCAAGGTAACAGGTTTTATATTTGGCTTAAATGAAATGTCTCCCAAGCCTGAAAGAGAGGCGCTATTTGAGCTAAAAATACTGAAACGAATAGTGTGCATTAAAGGAATGGCGTTCAGGGATAAAAAGAAATTACTCAGAGCCATCAACAGTCATGAGCTAAATAGATCGAAAATAGCGGGTAAAGGAAAAAGCGAAATAATTTTGTTTGTTGTTGACCCAGCCTGTCAAGGTATCGGGATTGGTAAAAAGCTGTTATCTGCGTTCATCACTCAGTGTAAGAGTTCAGGCGTTAAATCTGTCATAGTAGAAACCAACAAGCTTGGTGCCAGCAGTTTTTATGAAGGCATTGGCTTCAGGCATATGGGAAATTTTTACTCCCCACTTCATGAGTATGCAACGAAAGATGGTCAGGCGTGTATGTATGAGTGCAGGTGTGACTAAAAAACATATCGGGAACAAAAGGGGCATTGCTTGATATTGTATATTAATTTCCTTTTGTGAAATATCAAACAATGACCCCTTTACTACTCACCATATTTTCCGATTTTTGACCCCGACTACCTGCCCTTTCCGGATGTCACACGTATCGCCAACACCACCACAGGTTAGACCCAACACCGTAGGGTCACTTCCATTAAGTTAACAAATCGCAGCATCCCGAGCCCAATATATTTCAGGGGTTTTCATATTTCTTCAACAGCGTAGCCTCTTCCCTGACCTGTTTCTGAAACTGCGCTGACGTAAGGCTCACTTTTTTCAACCATATCTGTGAGGCATGAATTTGTATGGCACTGTGCCCCTGACAAGTACGATCCAGTATTTCAACAAACCGAAAATTGTCCTCACTAAACTCATCAAGCAATTTATCCTGCGCATTTTTATGCGCCAAAAAACAGAAAGAAATATCAACAGCGGTAAACTTTGTCATCCCTTTTTTGTTCAACATCCGCAATTCCGTTAACTCTTGCAGAAAGATTAGGCCAATCAAT
>JAADIL010000156.1 GCA_013151355.1 Gammaproteobacteria bacterium | reverse complement strand
TCCTGATCGCGGGTTTTGTGCGTCATTTGTCAGTATTTTCGTTGCTGGGAGGCTGTCCGGGAATGATCAGGAAAATGGGCCAAAATGGATTTTTCGCAGTAGACTTTTCATTCCCGGACAGCCTCCTGAGGGTAGTCGGACGATTATAAAGCGTTTTGTGGACGTTCGTCGCCTGATTGCTGTGCTTCAGGCTTGACTCGGTGAAGATCAGCCGCTTTAATACGCACCCCTAACGCACCCCTAGATGGCCGGATAGCTCAGTCGGTAGAGCAGTGGATTGAAAATCCTCGTGTCGGTGGTTCGATTCCACCTCCGGCCACCATACAAATCAACAAGTTGCATCTCCTTTTGTCGTGTTCTCACATAGCTGGTTGCGGCAGATTCCGGGAACCGGAAAAAATACACGTCCACCCGGGCTGGCAACCTCGAAACTCTTCAAGGCACTACTGCCGATGGCCCACTGTCACGACCAGGATGGTAGACTGTGCCGATGTCCTTGTTACTTGAACGAATCCTGAAATGACTGGCCCGATCATTGCTGCTGTTTTGACCTATTTGCTGATGCTGGTGGCGTTTAAATGGCATCGCTTTCGGCGTTTTCACATGTCGGTAATGATTTTTATTATCTGCTTCGATGTGGGTATGCCTTTTTATCTGGTGGCTACACGTGACTGGAAGACACGGCTGATCGATAACGGCGACATCCTTTCATTTGGTGTGTGGATGCACTTCGGACTGATTATTACTCTGTATGTGCTGTATGTGATCCAGGTGCAGACGGTATTGAAGATGTTGCGCTCACCAAAGCAGGCTGTGGATTCAGAGGCTCTGGCAGCGGCACATCGCGATCATCGTGCGCAGGGTATGGGTATTTTGCTGGCGCGGGGGTTGGTGATTGCGACGGGTGCAATACTGGCAGACCCAATGCCTGAGGAGTGACCGGAGCCTGCTGGATCTGGCCGACCGTTAAAAAATACGAGGCAATAAAAAAGGCGAAACCGCTATCCGGTTTCGCCTGCCTGTGCCGGTGGGTAAATAGTTGTCAGTGGTTTAACGGCCGTGTTTTGTCTCAACCAGCTGATGGATGCGTGGTGCCAGGATCAGCTCCATAGCAAAACCCATTTTGCCTCCCGGTACCACAATGGTGTTGGGGCGCGACATGAACGAGTCAGTGATCATGTTCAGCAGATAGGGGAAGTCGGTGCCGTCGGGATCGCGGAAGCGGATTACGATGAAACTCTCGTCCGGTGTGGGGATATCGCGGGCGATGAAGGGGTTAGACGTGTCCACTGTAGGTACGCGCTGGAAGTTGATGTCGGTACGTGAGAATTGCGGTGTGATGTAGTGCACGTAGTCATCCATGCGGCGCAGGATGGTATCGACGATCGCCTCGGCGCTGTAGCCGCGCTGCGCGTTGTCGCGATGAATTTTTTGAATCCACTCCAGGTTAACGATAGGCACTACGCCCACCAGCAGGTCGGTGTGCGAGGCGACATCCACGTCACCATCCACTGCGCCACCGTGCAGACCTTCGTAAAACAGTACGTCGGTTTCTTCGGCGATGTCTTCCCAGGGGGTGAACTGACCGGGGGTGAGGTTGGTGCCCAGGCGTGCGTTGTGCTCGGTGGCTTCTTCGTCACTGTGCAGGTAATAGCGGCGGCGGCATTTGCCGGTGTCACCGTAAGCCTTGAAGGTGTCGGCAACCAGGTCAAAGTGGTTGGATTCCGGGCCGAAGTGGCTGAGTTGTTTGTTTTTGGTGGCAAATTCCTCGATAGCCTGTTTCATTGCAGCACGATCGTAACGGTGGTAGCTGTCACCCTCCACCACCAGCGGGTTGAGGTTTTCGCGGCGGAAGATATGCTCAAAAGCGTTTTTGACCGTGGTGGTACCTGCGCCGGAAGAGCCGGTAACGGCAATGACGGGGTGTTTTTGGGACATGTTGTTCTCCTCAAACTTTCATTTCAAAACTTTTGGTACTTCTGGTAAAAAAACCGGGTGCGTCGGGTGACGGATGTTTCCGTGGACCTGTTGTGCGACGCGATTACCAGCAATTATTGAGCTGTGCCAGGTAATGGGTATTTCGGTGATGTTGCAAGGCAGTGTTCAGATATGCCGCAAAATCGAACCGCATATCTTAGCGGTTTGTGCCCTTGCATGGAAGGTTTGGGAAAAATGCCTGTGTTGCAGGAGACATCAGTTTTTGCTTTTGGCGCTGCGAGTGTGTCGCAGTTGCGAGACAGCGAAAATCTGTTCCGTGGTCTGGTTTTGCGTCACGGCGTCCGCCACAGTGAATTGATCCAGCAGGGCCAGAAATTCACTGATGGCCCGGTGCAATACTTCCTTGAGTGCGCAAATCGGCGTCACTGTGCAGGGCTGATTGCTGTTGCTGAAGCATTCGACGATATCAAAATTGGGTTCCATGCGACGCACCACCTGGCCAATGGGAATCAGCTCTGCCGCGCGGGCCAGGCGCATGCCACCGTGTTTGCCTCGAGTGGTGTGGATAAAATTTTCTTGTGCCAGGTGATGCACCACTTTGACCAGATGGTTGCGTGAGATGCGGTAAAAGTCGGTAATTTCGCTGATGGTGGCCAGCTCACCGTCTTTTTGCGCCAAATAGATAAGTACGCGCAAAGCGTAGTCCGTGTGTAATGTTAATTGCATGCTCCTTTTCTCCCGAGACCTTGTGCTGATAATAGAACAGGAGGAAAGGGCTTGACAATGGCAGCAGGATAATTAACATGTATTCACAATACATTATTTGTCTTGTAATGCACCATTTTGTTATTAAATGCAGCGTTTTGCCTGGCTCTTTGCCGGGAGATGAAAAATGTATTTTGTGCAGTTTTGTTTTTTTTGGTCGCTATATTCTGGTCTCGTTATTCGTTTGGTGCGAGTCTGATAGCAACGTTAGTTGAAATTAAGATTAAGTTAAACAGGAGAAAAACAATGAGTGAAGCATTATTTGATCGTCTTGGTGGTGAAGCAGCAGTGAATGCCGCAGTGGATATTTTTTATCGCAAAGTGCTGGCCGATGACCGCATTAACCGCTTTTTCGATGGTGTCGACATGGACAAGCAGGCTGCCAAGCAAAAGGCATTTTTGACCATGGCTTTCGGTGGCCCCAACAATTATACAGGCGAAGATATGCGCAAGGGCCATGCCCACCTGGTGGAGCGCGGCCTGAATGACAGCCATTTTGACGCAGTGGTGGAAAATCTGGGTGGAACGCTGAAAGAGTTGGGTGTGGCGGACGATCTGATTGGTGAAGTGGCCGCGATTGCCGAAACCACACGTAACGATGTGCTGGGCAAATAAACATTTGCTGCTGATTTGTTATAACCATCCAGCGGGAACACCATGCCAACGATAGTATTTGAAGGACAGGACTATCAATGTGAGCCGGGAGAATCGGTACTTGATTGTCTGACACGGCAGGGTGTTTCCGTTAATTATTCCTGCAAGGCGGGTGTTTGCCAGTCTTGCATGATGGTAGCGACTGAGGGTGAGCCGACGCCTGCCTCCCAGGTGGGTATCAAGGAAACACTCAAGGCCCAGGGGCATTTCCTGATTTGTTCCTGTGTACCGGAAACCGACATGCAGGTAGCGGTGCCTGACAGGGCCGGCAGCAGCTTTGACACTACGGTGTTGTCGTTGCACAAGCTCAATGCTGATGTGGTGCGGTTGCGTCTGATGCGGCCGGATAATTATGATTATCTTCCTGGTCAGTTTCTCGGTCTTGTCAATGATACGGGAGTGACGCGCAGTTATTCCCTGGCCAGTGTGCCGGGGCTGGATGATTTTCTCGAATTGCAAATTCGCCATGTACCGGGAGGCCAGGTCAGTGGCTGGGTGGTGGAAAAACTACAGGCAGGTGATACCGTCACCATCAGCCAGGCGGCGGGACAATGCAGTTATTTACCGGGCCGGGAAGCGCAATCATTGTTATTGGTCGGGACGGGCACTGGTCTGGCGCCGTTGGTGGGTGTTGCGCGTGATGCCTTGCAACAGGGCCACAATGGGCCGATTCATTTATACCATGGCAGTAGTACCGTAGAAGGTCTGTATCTGGTGCCTGAATTAGTGGCGATGGACGAGGCCAATGCGGCTTTCCATTATCACCCGTGCGTGTCGCAGGGTACGCCACCACAAGGTATGCAATCCGGGCGTGCAGCGGATGTGGCGCTGGAGGATTTTGCCCGGCTGTCGGGCTGGCGGGTATTTTTGTGTGGTCGCGAAGATATGGTCAGAACGTTGCAGAAAAAAACCTTTTTGGCCGGAGCGTCGATGACGGATATTTTCGCCGATCCGTTTGTTAATCTTGCCGTTGCATAAATCCTGAATCATAACCCAGGAACGTGCACGTAATAATTTCCTGGTTTGGCATCCCGGTTTTAGCCCGTCTTCGTCCATTCTTCAATCACAAAAGCTCGAAACAGAACAACTATTCCTGCGTTTTTGTTCATTGCCGGAAGAGTTCGCCGCGATTGTCTGATGAGCTCCCAGCTCTTATTGAGTTCACTTTCCTCAGATCTAAACAGGGCTTCCGTTGATGTTTATGCAACGACTCCTTCGGGCTACTCAATATGCCTTAATAAATTTAATTTCAAGTCGATAGTTCTGCACACGAGCAATAATTTATGTGGGATCAGGTCTGGCGGTCTTCAATTTTGCCGGGACATCCATGTGCTGGAACAGTCTGTAAAGTCCTGCCTGATAAACCGTTGCTGAATTTTCCTGAACTGAAAAGAAGAGAAATTGTTATGAGCAAAAGCTGTAATATTTTGGCGGTGGACGATGACGCTCTGAATCGCGGCGTTATCGAGCGCATTGTTACCCGCAAGGGGCACAAAGTGACATTGGCCAGTGATGGCAAGGAGGCCCTGCATAAAATCAGGAGAGGTACATTTGATCTGGTGTTGCTGGATGTAATGATGCCTGGAATCGACGGACTCGATGTGCTGCGGGAAATACGTCATCATTATTCCATGTCGGCTTTGCCGGTCATTATGGTGTCGGCGCTGAGCGACAGTGACAAGGTGGTTGAGTTGCTTGAGCTGGGTGCCAATGATTATGTGACCAAGCCTATCGACGCAAAGGTGTTGCAGGCACGGGTAAAAACGCAATTAAATGTTATTACCGCGAATAAAAAAGTTGTTGCACTGTCGGAAGATGCCAAACGACGCAACAAACTTTTACTGAATTTGTTTGGTCGCTATGTGACTGAAGATGTAGTGCGCAACCTGGTGTCTTCACCGGAGGGCAGCA
Source organism: Gammaproteobacteria bacterium (assembly GCA_013151355.1). Classification (GTDB taxonomy): domain Bacteria; phylum Pseudomonadota; class Gammaproteobacteria; order SZUA-152; family SZUA-152; genus SZUA-152. Next base: position 766 of record JAADIL010000156.1, on the reverse strand, counting down.
AAATTGGCAGCAAGCTTGAAAAGGTCACTTTATTATTCGCGGATATTCGTGGCTTTTCAAGTGTGACTGACCGTTTGAGTCCTGAACATGTACTTATGGTGCTGAACAATTATTATGACGTCATGATTGACGTGGTGAATAAATATAATGGCACCATCGACAAACTCATGGGCGATGAAATGCTGGTGACTTTTGGTGTACCCAAAACGCGTGATGATGACGCTGAACGTGCACTGGCCTGTGCATTGTCAATGCAGCTGGCGATGAGTGAAATCAATGAGCGCAATCAGACGCAGCATCTGCCGGAATTACAATTGGGTATTGGCGTAAATACCGGTGAAGTAATGGTGGGCAATGTGGGCTCCGATAAACACGCAAGTTTTAGTGTGGTGGGCAAAGAAGTGAATTTGACAGCCTCTATCGAATCTCATGCCAAAGGTGGTGAAATTCTGATTTCAGAAGCCACCTTTATGTCCGGTGGGTTTAAGGTCTGGACTGATGGTAAACGGGAATTGTGCCCCAAAGGGTTTGCTCATGGCGTCATGGTTTATTGTCTTACGGGCATAGGCGGAAAGTATAAATTGAGTTTGAACCCGGATGAAATCCGGGAGCATGGTTAATCCATGTGAACGGTCGTAAAAACATACGGGGTATCTTTAATCTCTATGGGTTCAATTCCCCGCAGCTTGCTGCGAATACCGTCATTCTGGCGCAGGCCAGAATCCAGAGGTTGAACCCCCTGGACACCGGCCTTCGCCGGTGTGAC
>JAADIL010000056.1 GCA_013151355.1 Gammaproteobacteria bacterium | reverse complement strand
TTCGCTTTTCGGGGCTATAGCTCAGCTGGGAGAGCACTTGCATGGCATGCAAGGGGTCGGCGGTTCGATCCCGCCTAGCTCCACCAATTGCGGAAAGCAAAAGCGTCAGTACTTTAGTATTAACTTGCTTGAGTACACCGGTCGATGTCCCCATCGTCTAGAGGCCTAGGACACTGCCCTTTCACGGCGGCGACAGGGGTTCGAATCCCCTTGGGGACGCCAATTTTTAAAGGCTGCACTCGAAAGAGTGTGGCCTTTTTCATTTTTCTTCCAAAATTCGGGGGCAGTTAATAAATGGCAGCCCGGATGTTTACGATCCAACAGGAAAGCCGAAGGTTTCAGTGTCACAGAAACGAATGGAATGTGATCAGCTGTCGGATCAGGCTTCGGCGTGAGTGTTGTACTGACTACTCTGCTAACCAGTTTTCGACATTCAGCCCGGGCACACGTGAAAATTCACCGGTGTTGGCGGTTATTACGGTAAGGCCTGCTGAAAGTGCATGAGCTGCGATGAGCATGTTGTTAGGCTCAATGGGAGTTCCCTGGCTCGTCAGGTGGTAGCGTAACTTCCCGTAATGGTGATCAGCCGGTGCTTCCAGAGGCAGGATCTCCACGGCAGAGAGAATCAGATCAACCCTGTCTGCCAGTTTCCTGGAGCCTGACTTCGTGGCGCCAAATCGGAGTTCTGCGGCGACGATAATGCTCGTGCAGACAGTCTCCTCTCCTGCGGTTGCAATTCGGGTTGCTACAGTACCTTGTGGTTGACGCACCAGACCTGAGAGGATGCTGGTATCCAGCATAATAATCGCAATGGCATGCTCAGAGTACTGTCTCGTCCAATGAGGGCAGGCAGGTCTCCGTCGATGTCTGGAAAGGGCTTATCCAGGGCCGGGCAGGGTAGTCAGCAAGGCAAGCAGCCGACCCTTCCGGATCGGCTCGATGATCAGCCGATCGCCCTCCTTTATGGATGATTGCCTCATTTCCCTCTAATTCAAACTCCCGGGGGATGCGAAGTGCCTGATTTCGCCCGTTACGAAACAAGCGTACGTGGCGTTCGGATTGTGGCATGCGGGTGTTCCCTGGTTGTCAGCAATATGTCTTGGCATATGTCTTTAACTCTTATCCGTCATGCGTGCTTGATGCAGGGCGGTGGTTGCCTGCCTGTAATCCTTTCAATATGGCCAGGAGTCTGTCGGACTCAGGATGAATCTACTGCGGAAAATTCATTTTGGCCCATTTTTTTGATCCTTTTCGTTGAATATGCCCAATATTCGCCTCAAACGATCAAACTAATGGACTCAAAATGACTTTCCTCGCTACGATTCCCCAAGCCCGACACACCCTTGGGGGTTGCGCTAATTTATCCGATGGCGCCGCCATGTTTTCTCAACATTCGGTGATTGAGTTGTGCCATTTTCAGGTTTTTAAGTAGCGCGTTATTCAGGTTTTGGTGTCAAACCATTTTCAGATTATTGTGCTTTTAGATTGGTGTGGAAAGTCGAATATGGAAGTTTGTGGCTACTCAAATAATGGGGTATCCTGGTGCCAGGTTTTTTCTAAATGAAATTATGCTGTCTCTCAACCTTCGTGTATTAATTGCTGCCAGTGCGATTCTCTCCAGCTTTTTTGGTTTGGCAGGTGTAACTCTGGATCAAAACTATCGCAGCAGTGTGGAACAGGCGCTGGGAGAGCAACTACTGGGTTCTGTGTATGCGTTGATCGCTGTTGCCGGTCTGGATGAGAGTGGTCGTTTGAGAATGCCGCTGTCGGTGCCGGACCGACGGTTTTCCAATCCGGATTCCGGTTTGTATGCCCAGGTAAGCAGTAATAATAAAAACTGGTTGTGGCGCTCTGAATCAATGCAGGATATTGAGCTTCCTTTTGATCGTGGCTTGCCGCGGACAAAACGGTCGGGCAAAAAAATTATTTTACCTTCAGGTCAAGAGTTATATTTATTAAGTTATGGTGTGGTATGGAGTGATGTTGCTGATCCAAAGCTTGCCTACACTTTCAGCATTGCGCAGGATATGGCGGGCTTGAATGCCCGGGTTGCCGGGTTTCGTCGCAGTTTGTGGGGCTCGTTGGGGGGTGTGGCATTGTTGTTGCTGGCGGTGCAGGGCGCTATTTTGCGTTGGGGTTTGTCGCCGCTGAAAAAGGCGACAGATGAGCTTGCGGCTATTGAGGCCGGTCGGCAGGTAAGACTACAAGGCGGTTATCCGCCTGAGCTTCAGGGGTTGACTGGAAATATTAATACCTTGTTATCCCAGCAACAAGAGCATCTGGATCGTTACCGACGGACTTTGGGTGATTTGGCGCATAGCCTGAAAACACCCCTGGCGGTATTGCAGGGTGCGGCAGAAAACAAGGGTGAGCAGTCGTTGTTGCCGCAGGTTGTGCAGGAGCAGGTGGAGCGCATGAACCAAATTACCGGTTATCAGTTACAACGTGCCGCAACGTCCGGCTGGACAGCATTGACGGCGCCAGTGGAAGTAAGGGAGGTTGTTTGCAAGGTGGTTGCGGGTCTCAACAAGGTGTATGCGGACAAGAAGGTGCATGCGATACTGGATGTGGATGCCTCTGTTGAGTTTCATGGTGACGAGGGCGATTTGCTGGAAATTGTCGGTAATCTGGTGGATAACGCGTATAAATGGTGTGATCGTCAGGTGCGGTGCGAATGACCGCCCAGAGTCGGCCCGGGCCAGAAGAAGACCAGTGGGACATTTTATTAAGCGTTGAGGATGATGGTGTGGGTGTGGCATCGGAGATGGTGCAATATGTGATGCAGCGCGGCCGTCGTGCAGACAATGATATTGCGGGGCATGGTATTGGTCTGTCTATCGTGCGCGACATTGTGCAAGTGTACGGTGGCACGCTGGAAATTACGGGGAGTGAGTTGGGGGGTACGGCGGTGAATATCTGGTTGCCGATGCGCTCTGTCGACACAAAAAAACGACGATAATCTGTACCGTGTGAGGCCTGACCCAAGAGCGCGCACGAAATAACTTCCCTGTTGCATTCCGTCTTTGCTCGTTCTTCAATCACAAAAACTTGAGACAGAACGATTATATCCTGCACTTTTGTTCAATTAGAACGAACGAATATGCATTAGATCCAGGCGCCAAACAGGGAAGTTATTTCGTGCCTATTCATTCCTTACCGGTAAGGGCTGTTGGTGCTATAAATTTGTATAACAAGATATATCAGCAGTACGCTGGCCAGTGCGCCGACGCCAGCAACCATGTAAGTCAAAAAATCCATCATAGTCGTTCCCCTTTTTTACTTTGTGCTATCAACAGGACAGCTTTTTTATTTCAATCAGCTTTTTCGTTGCTGACCCGGTAGGCTCATGGTGCCTCAGGATTTATTTTCCGGCAAGTACTGTGTCGGGTTGCGCAATATGCCCTAATTTGCCGTGGGGACCGATTTGCGCCATTTCAACCGAGCGCAACACCCCTTGTTGATTATCCATGCCGCCCACAATATAAGCGTAACGTTCGTTGATGGCAACAGCGGTTGCACTACGCTGATGATTCAGGTCAGGCTGTTGTGTCCACGCAGTTACTGTGCCGTCAGAACCGATATGGGCCATTTCCACGGAGGAGAGTCGCCGGATGCCATCATGTCCGCCAACGATGTACAGATAGTGGTCGAAGGCAAAGGCTGATGCGATGAAGCGGGCCGTGAGCAGGTGTGTTGGCGCAATATTCCATGGTGTTAACTGGCCGTTAGTGTTGATTGTGGTGGATTCAACATCACCGTAACTCATTGGCCCGGCTTTTTGTACATGGCCACCCAGCAGATATAGTCGATTCCCTTGAGTGGCGCTGGCATGAATATAGCGATCCACTTGTGCCAGTTGCGTGGCAAGCTGCCATTGGGCGGGTTGCTGGTTGGCATCAAGTGCGATGAATTCTGTGGATTTGAGGAATTGTCCGTTATAGCCGCCGATGGCGTAGAGGCGCTTGTTGATGACGGCGGCTGTGAGGCCGCGGCGTGGTGTGTTGAGGTAGCTATGGTGTTGCCAGGTTTGCAGGCTGCCATCGGCATTGATTTTTGCCCGTTCCACGGAGGCCAGCGGCACGTTGTCATCGCCCAGTTTTCCACCACCACCGCCCAGGGCATACAGGTAACCATCGTGGCTGGCAGCCGCCAAATAGAACCGTCCCTCCAATAGTGAGCTGGTTGTCTTCCAGAGGCCCAACTGGCCGTTGGGTAGAATGCGCGCGTATTCCACTGGGCGTACGTACCGGTTTTGTGCATCGACACCGCCAAGTACATACAAATAACCCTTTGCGGCGGTGGCCGCCAGGGCACGCCGTGGATGCGTGAACGGGGCGAGTTCCTGCCAGCTTTCGATCCAGCCTTGTGGCGGGTTATCACCCTGTTTGTTCAGCCCGATGAGCAATATCAGGCCGAAAATGGATAAAAGCCCCAAGACGGGGAGGGTACGTTGGGGAGTGGTTTCAGTCATTTACTGAGTACAATAAAATATGTCTGGTTGGTAAGGTGGATGACAGTTGATTTCCCTGGTTCGCCGGGATGCAGTGAAAGCTTGAGTTTACATGGACAACCTTGAGGCATATAGTCTTGCTGGCAGGGGCGACACTTCCGGCCGGGAGGCTGTCCGGGAATGAAAGTCGTTGCGAGAGAAAGCCATTTTAAGTCCATTTTTTTGATCGTTTAAGGCGAATATTGAGCATATTTAACGAAAATGATCAGGAAAATGGGCCAAAATGGATTTTTTGCAGCAGACTTTTCATTCCCGGATAGTCTCCCAAGTCACGTTATCACATAAAACAGACAATTAGCCCGGTCATGTGAGCCGATGCCTGAAGGTATTCGGGGTTTGTTTTCAGGGTTTTGGGTAGATGTTTCAGGGTACGCAGTATATGAGCAAGAAGGGTTCCAGGAATGAGATGAGTACCGGGGCACCGGGCTCGGAAAGTATGCCAATAATAGCACGCCTGTGTTATGTGGATGACAGTCGCACGTCGGCTTATGTAGTGCGGCGTTTGTTACAACCCTTTGGTTATCAGGTTGACCATTTTTCCTCGGCCGAGCCCGCTTTTGTGGCGCTGGTGCAGGAGGACTATGATCTGCTGCTTACCGATTTGAAGGTATCTTCCACGGGCATGGATGGCGATGATCTGATTCGTACCCTGCGGCAGAGCGGCCACCCAAAAATTAGCATCATGCCGATTATCGTTATCACCGGAACCACGGATGCCGAGGTACTGGTGGATGTATATGATGCAGGTGCCAATCAGGTGATGAAAAAGCCGGTGAATGCCGATGAGCTGGACGGCCATATTCGACGCCTGTTATTTAATGGCAAGCAGTTTGATGACAGGCAGATTGGAACAACATTTTTGAAAGCAAGACCGGGCAAAAAGGATCGTTGCCCGGATGATGACAAGGTCGTGACGTTGCATACAGCGCACCGCCCTTCGCGCAAGTCAGGTTTACCGACAAGGTTGCAACACCTCCCCCACTCCTCTTCCGGGCCCCCTTCTGAAAAAGCAGATATTCCGGTGTTGCGGAGCACATTGCCTGCCGTTGAATCAGTTAAGCCTGTTATACCCGCCGATCCTGTTCTTCTCGCAACGGAAAAAAAATCAGGTACAGCAACAGCTGAGAATAAAACAACGGATATGGATCAGCCGATTCCAGTGGTTACCGGTGAGCCAAACAAAAGTGAAAAGGCGCCGATTGTTGAACCGGATGTGCATGAAGAACGCAACGCTCGCAATGCCACGCAAGTCGCTGATGACAACATTCTTGGTGAGATTGAACAATATCCGCTGGTGGCGAATCAGCACACAGGTTTGTTCGGTCGTTCCAGTACGCTGGATATGCTGTATTCCCTTGTTGAGCTGGTAGGGGTGCGAGGTTTGTTACTGCGTATGCTGGGTATAGGTGTTGTGGTGATTGCATTATTGATGACCTGGCGTGTTTATTTTAATCCGGGCCAGCCTGTTAATACGGTGTTTGTGCAATCCGGTGAAATATTTCAGTCTGTTACCGTGTCGGGACGCGTGGTGAGCAAGCAACGTGTGGATGTGAGTTCGGTGAGAGGCGGGCGTTTGGTGAAGATACTGGTCAAGGAGGGCGACAAAGTCAGGCGGGGGCAAGTGCTGGCCAAAATTGATGACCGCGAATTGATGAGTCGTTTGAATCGCGTCAAAATCAGTTTATCGTCGGCGCAGGAAGATATTGTAATGGCACAGCGCACGCTGGATCGACTGAGCAAGGCGTATGCGAAGGGTGCTGTGGCACGGCACCTTGTTGAAGATGCGGAGGCTGATTTGCTCGCTGCACGCAGTAAGGCCGACATTGCTGCGGAAGAAGTGCGTAGCGCGACGCTGGAATTCGACAGTCAAAAAATTACAGCTGCGTTTGGCGGTACGGTAACTGCCCGCCATGCCGAAATTGGTCAGTGGGTGGGTCCGACGGAAATATTGTTTACGCTGGTGGATGAATCACAACGTGAAATTGAAGCACATGTGGATGCCGCAGACAGTGTTGCCATTAATGTTGGGCAGGTGGTGATGGTGTCCAGCGATGCCTTTCCCGGGCAGGAGTGGCAAGAGTCGGTGGCGCGGCTGGGGGCAGAGGCAGGCTCGGATAGCAAGCAGAATGCAAACTCAGTAAAAGTGTACATCAGTCTTGGCGGTGACGCACCGGTGCTTCGCTATGGACAACAGGTTAACGCCGAGATCCGCACAGTATGGAATCCTGATACACTCAAAATACCTTTTGAAGCATTGATCAGCCGTAATGGACAAACCATGGTAGCCGTGTTCGAGGAAGGTCATGCGCGTGTGAGAATTATTGAAACCGGTATTGAAGATTTTTCCATGGTGGAAGTTAAGCAAGGTCTGAGTGCAGGTGAAGCCGTGATTTTGCTTAGAGGGATAACGTTAAAAAATGGCGACAAGGTGTATCTCGGGCAAGGCAACGAATAAAACCACGATGCAGCAATGGCCCGTGCAGACGGATATCAAATGATTCGGCTGCACAACGTTCACAAAACCTACCAACGTGGAAGTTTGCCGGTGCCAGTGCTGCGGAATGTTTCCGTTAACATCAAGAAAGGTGAATTCGTCGCCATTATGGGACCGTCCGGTTCTGGCAAATCAACCTTGCTGAATATCCTCGGTTGTCTTGATACCGCCGACAGTGGTAGCTATATCCTGGCCAACAAAATTATTCAGGGAGCCAGCGAAGATGATCTTGCCGAGATTCGTAATCACTGGCTTGGTTTTGTTTTTCAATCATTTAATCTGATTCCACGTATTGATGCACAACGTAATGTTGAACTACCTATGGTCTACGCAGGTATTTTGCCAGCTGTCCGACAAAAACGCGCATTCGCGGCATTAAAAATTGTCGGTCTTGCAGACCGCGCCAAACATATTCCCGCACACTTGTCCGGCGGCCAGCAACAGCGGGTGGCGATCGCGCGTGCGATTGTCAATGACCCTGAAATTATTATTGCGGATGAACCGACTGGTGCGCTGGATTCACAGGCCAGCCATGAAATCATGCGTCTTTTTCAACAGTTGCAGGCCAGCGGGAAAACCATCGTAATGGTGACGCATGAAGATGAAGTTGCAGCGTTTGCGCAACGTATTATTCGTGTGCGTGATGGTGAGATTTCTGATAACCAGGACGAAAATAGTCGACGATGAAGTCACTCCACATCAATATTTTTCGTGATGTCCTGTTGCAGGCCATATTTTCACTCAAAGAAAATAAATTGCGTACTGTGCTCAGTGTGATGGGAATTACGATTGGTATTTGCGCCGTTATGGTAGTGGGCACGGTAAGCCAGGGTATGAAAAAATACATTTATCAGGAACTGGACACTTACGGGTTGGAAACGTTATGGATTTATCGCAAGTGGAAAGACGACAACCCTTTTATCAAGGTGCGTAAAGGCAGTGGCATTAACAATGATGATTTGAAATTCATGCATTCGTGTTGTGCCTCGGTAAAACAGGTGACACCCGTGGTATACCATCATAAAAACAATGTACCACTGCACTCAAAAGGCAACTTTACCAATGCCAATCTTGAAGGTGTGGGTATCGCTTATGTCGATATTAATAATGACAAATTCAGTCTGGGACGTAATTTTCGTCAGGATGACATTCAACGCCGCAAACCGGTTGCAATCATCGGTGCCAAAACACGGAATGAGCTGTTTGGCGCACACACCAACCCTGTCAACAAAATGGTGCGCTGGGGCGATATTCGCTTGACGGTTATTGGTGTTTTAGGGCTTAAAGACAGGGATATTTTATCGCAGCTGGGCATGAATAGTTACGATGTCAATCGACGTGTATTGATTCCATACACGCTCTATCAGCAGCAGTTGGGCTCCAAAGATATTCATACTTTGCAAGCAGAAGCCGTAAGTGTGGCCGTGACGGGTAAAGCGCTGAATGAATTAACGGAACTGCTCAAGCGTCGGCATAATTATCGTTATGAATACGTTGCGGAAAGTATGGATGCCTGGATTGCCACAGCAGAAGATTTATTGCGGAAAATTTCGTTTATTGGTTTGCTGGCTGCGCTGATTTCATTGCTGGTGGGTGGCATGGGTATTATGAATATTATGAGCACCTCGGTGGTTGAGCGTACGCGTGAAATTGGTATTCGCAAGGCGTTGGGAGCATATCGCAGGGATATTTTAATGCAGTTTCTGCTGGAAGCAACGGTAATCAGCGTCATTGGTGGTGTACTGGGTATGATACTGGGAATTTTTGCGGGTTTCGGGATCAGTTATCTGAGCGGATATGATCTGGGTATTTCATGGTTCACTGCATTCCTGGCCGTATTGGTGTCCATCATCGTGGGCATGCTGTCAGGTTATTACCCGGCATATCGGGCGGCCAGCCTGAAACCGGTTGATGCGTTGCGTTATGAATAAAGGCACCTCCAGATTTCTGTTTT
>JAADIL010000272.1 GCA_013151355.1 Gammaproteobacteria bacterium | reverse complement strand
CTGGGTCTTCGCTCACTTGCAGGGTATTTGGGGATTGGCAAAAAGGGCAGGGGAAAAAGTCAGGCGCGTTACACGCAGACAATCAGTCATGTATCGGCAATGGATGCCAGTAAAAGCCAAACAGCAGACAAGTCCGGTATTGTGGCAGAAAAGATCCTGCCAGTCGGGGCGCTGACCGAAATTCGCAACATTTCATACCTGGGTGGGCGATATCGTGCGGAGGCACAAGCGCACAATTTGCGGCAGAACCTGAAACAAATGTTGCCCGCGCTGGCCAATTTCTGCCAGCAACGCTGGCTGGTGCTGGTTGCGCCACCTTGCCTGCCCAGTGTCGAGGAATTAAAGGAAGCAGGTATTGATCCGGCTCGCGTGTTGTTGGTGCACTCCGGTGCAGCCAACGGTTTTAATGTTCTGGAGCAGACCCTGCGTTCGGGCACCTGCGGTGCGGTGTTGGCCTGGCTGGAAAAAGGTGACGCACAACAAACACTGAATCATTTACGCCAGGCTGCCGAGAGCGGCAATGCCTGGGGTGTATTGTTTCGTGCCACGAAGCAAAGAAAACAGATGCAACCTATTCGTATCACATCCAGCCGGAAGGACCGGGATACACAACTGAAAATGGCAATCAACTGAAGTTGACGTTGAACATTATTCAGGAATGGAAATTAAAATGTGAATTAAGCGCTAAAAATACGCTATTTTTAAAAATCACCGAGTATTTAACGCAGAGGTGTCGCAGAGAACGCAAAGCGATTCTTTGTCCATTATCCTCTCATCCTTTGCGCTCTCTGCATCTCCGTGCCTTTGCGTTGGGTTTTCATTACCCGGACTCTGCTGCATATGCTGAAAACAGGGCAATTTAGCCCTTAATCCACATTCCTTTTTGCTCTTTCCAGTGGCATGGGTAATGATTCTGCTATTTCTTGTTTTGGCTCAATTCGTCATAATTGTTGCCGATATTGAAGAACGGACGAAGACGGGCTGGAGATAAGATGCAAAATCGGGAAGTTATTACGTACCTGTTATTTAGTCGTCGAACAAGTTAACTGAAGTCAGGGAGTCGCAGTGGATATTTCAACCTTTATCATTCTGGGTCTGATTGCCGCAGTGGTGCTGTACGCCATCATGATTTACAACAATCTGGTGTCGCTGAAGCACAATGTCAGCAAATCCTGGGCGAATATTGATGTGCTGTTAAAGCAGCGCCATGACGAATTGCCAAAACTTATTGAAGTTTGCAAGCAGTATATGGGCTACGAGCAGGAAACCATGGAAAAAGTGATGCAAGCCCGTTCCGCAGTGGCCAGCGCCCAGCAAAGTGGCAATATCGGTGCTCTTGGTGCAGCGGAAACCCAGTTACGCATGGGGTTAGGTGGCCTGTTTGCCCTGGCAGAGGCCTATCCTGATCTCAAAGCCGATCAATCTTTCCAGCATTTACAGACGCGCATTACCGGGCTGGAAAATGCCATTGCCGACCGGCGTGAATTTTATAACGAGGCAGTGAATCTCAATAACGTGCGCATCGAGCAATTCCCGGATGTGATCATTGCCAGCAAATTCAATTTCAAGCCCGCTGAGTTGCTGGAGTTTGATGAAGAAGAACTTAAAGACGTTAATGTTAAAGAGCTGTTCAGGACTGGAAATTAAATAACTTGTGCATATGGCGCCCGGATTTAGTTTGCGCTGGCACGTTCTGACCGAACAAAAGTGCAGGAATAGTCGCTCTATTTCGAGCTTTTGTGAGGGAAGAACGTGCCAGCGCGAGCTAAAGCAGGGATGCAAGATGTATAAGTTATTTAATTTCCATTCCTTGGCTAAAAGCCGGGTACAAAGTTGAAGTGTGGGCTCAGGAGTCAGTTGCAGTGCACGTTCCTTATTCTGGCCTTCTACCCCTCAAGGGGGTACTGAAATGAGTCGTTTCGAAGAACGAAGGTGCAAAATCCTTTTGATCACGACTTTCAAATATGTCTGCTGACTCACTGCAAGCCTGGGTGCTCAATCTTCCACAGGGTAAATTTTACCTTTATCTGCTTGTTTGCATTATCGCATCTGTGGCGGGTTTTATTTTTGCTTTTGTTTTTTTCCGGCGCGCACGCATTATTGAAGATACGCCGACCTCGAAAATCCGCTCTGCGGCGCAAGGTTATGTTGAGCTGGCCGGGCGTGGTGAACTCATGGAAGGGGAATCCATTATTGCGCCGCTTACCACTACACCCTGCACCTGGTATCGCTACAAGGTAGAAAAAATCAATGATCGGCACAGCCGTGTCGTGACATCCGGCACCAGTGAGGAACTGTTTGTATTGGTGGGGAGTACTGGCCGCTGTGTGATTGACCCGGAAGGGGCCACCGTCACCTGTAAAACCAAAAAAGTGTGGTATGAATCGAGCTATCCCTCGCGGCGTAACTCACACAAAAGTGGCCGTTTTTTGGGGCGACTGGGTGGTCGTTATCGTTACACTGAAGAGCGCATGCACCCCGGCGAATCTTTATATGCCATCGGCATGTTTATGTCTGTGGGAGGGGGTGCGGAATCGTTTAATACCGATGCTGAAGTGCGTGAAGTGCTGGCGCTGTGGAAAAAGAACCGGACTGCTTTATTGAAACATTTTGATACCAATGAGGACGGCGAGCTGGATGTGCAGGAATGGGAAGTTGTACGCAAGGCGGCTTATGAACGAGTGCGTCGTGAGCAGTCGAAACGCAGCGTGGAGCCGCCCACCCATTTGATGAAAAAACCACAGTATGATAATCGTCCCTATTTGTTATCCGTGTACCCCCAGCATGAGTTGATTAAACGCTATAAACTGAAAGCGGGAGGTTGTCTGGCAGGATTTTTTGTGGCGGGTTCAGCTGCCGTATGGATGGCAACACTGCGGCTTGTCTGACCCGGATAGAGATGCATTAACCACACCTCTACTGCCCCAGCGACAGGGTGTACAGTAAAATGACAGGCACTTGCATGACCATTACCACTGTGCGGTAAATTAGCTGACCGGAACCTTCGCGTTCAATCATGCTATCAAGCCTTTTCTCCAAATGATGAGAAAGCTGTTTGGCGATTTCGTGAGTCACAAAGGCGAGTACCAGCAGACTCAGCACCGTTGTTGTACCGGGCCAGAGATGAACCTCCACTTGTGGTTGGGTGGCGGCCCACCAGCGAAACACCATAGTGGCCGCAGCAATACCCTGAACAGGCAATACAAACGCTGGCCAACGGCTGAACACAGGAATGAGCGGCAACAATAACGATAACAGAAAAACCACGTTTACCAGGCTGGTCAGCCGCAATTGCCCGGCGGCCAGTAATTCACCCACGGGCAGTGCTGACTCTATGCCAAATAACACCGGATAGGCCACCAGAACAAAACTGACCAGCGCCAGTGCGCGTGCTGCGGGAATGATGGCGTGCTCCATCAGCCAGTGCGAAGGTGCAACGTCAGCGACGGCGTTCAACAACTTGCAGGCAACAATTTCGACGAGGACTGAAACAATGGCAAATAACGCCAGAGCAAACAACAGTTGTGGATGAAACAGCGATTCTAGTAAAGTCATGGAATATCTTCTGTGAGTGACGGCCTGTATCATCTTGTTCGGTTACAATCCGCGCAAGCTTTAAACCTGAAAATAAACGACCCCGCAGCAAGCTGACGGGGTATTAACGTCACACCGGCCTGCGCCAGAATGACGGTACTCGCAGCAAGCTGCGGGGAATTGAACCCATAGAGATTAAAACAGTTACTATTTATTTATGCCTGAATTGACATCACCTTTTGAAATCCACCTTGTGGTTGACGCTGTTGATACCAGCGCCGTGGATTTGTTGGCAGAAACTACTGGCTTGTCCAAACAGCATATCAAGCAGGTTATGCAAAAAGGTGCGGTTTGGCTGGAGGAGAAAAAAACCGGTAAACCACGCAGATTACGGCGTGCCAGCAAAACATTGGCGGTGGGTGATGAGTTGCACCTTTATTATGATACACATGTGCTCGAATCTATTCCCGCAGTACCGGAGCTTGTAGCAGATCAGGGTGAATACAGTGTTTGGTACAAACCTTATGGCTTGCTTTCGCAAGGCTCAAAATGGGGAGATCATTGCACAGTTCAGCGCTGGGTTGAGCAAAACCTGACACCCCAGCGCCCGGCTTTTGTGGTGCATCGTCTGGATCGTGCAGCGACCGGTTTAATTATTATCGCTCATCAAAAACGCATAGCTTCAGACCTTGCCAAACTGTTTGCGCAGCGTGCAATGGAAAAACATTATCAGGTGATTGTGCATGGCCAGTTTCCCGAAGGCACCTGGCCGCAAAAAATCGATACTGATATTGATGGCCGTTATGCGCGCAGTTATGCGAGGTTGCTGGAATACAATGAGGAAAAAAATTATTCCCTGCTGGACGTGCGCATCGATACCGGGCGTAAACATCAAATACGCAAGCATCTGTTGAGTATTGGTTTCCCTGTGGTGGGTGACCGGTTATACGGTGTGGAAAGTCAGCGGGAAGAGGGCAGAGAGGATTTGCAGTTAACGGCCAGCAGTCTGACCTTTGTTTGCCCGCTTACGCAGCAGGAAAAACATTTTCAGTTGCCCGGGGTGTTGGTGCTCAAGTTGTAAGATTCATGGGTTTCCACGGTTTTCTGCGGGAACCGGAAGAATTATGTTGCCATAATTTGTTGTCAAATTGAATACATCAATAATGCCGAATTGTAGGGGCAATCCCTTGTGGTTGCCCTGGGGTTTGGTTTGCCCCGGCCCTGGGCACCCACAAGGGGTGCCCCTACGGTGTTAATTCAATACACATGCAATAACTTATTTGTTGACTTTAATGACAGACTGTTCAACCAGTAGTGGGTACATGTAACCCATACCAAAATCAGTGCCCAGTACAACAGTGCCTGTGGCAGTAATATTGTCGCCAACGCTGGCGGTTTGCTTGCTGGTGATAATGAGGTTGTTGGTGTCTTTCCCACCCGTGCCATCTTGTACGTGAACAAAGTTACGTTTCATTATGCCGTTATTCACTTTTATAACCTTGCCCGTCACCGTAACTTGTTTTCCTTTCAATTCTGTCATTTGCTTGTTGACTTCTTCAACTGTCATTTTTGCTGCAAATGCCGATGTGCTGACAAACAGGCTCAGTGCGATAGTGATCAGTAACTTTTTCATTTCTTCGTTCCTCTTTGTTAATAAATACTCTGGGTGGTTTAGATTTTCTGGATGCGTTTCAGCTGGTCTTCAAAGTTTTTTAATGCGGTTTGTATGACCACAATTTTTCCCCGTTCTTTTTCCACGACCGCCTCGGGCGCGCGCTCGACAAAGTTCGGGTTGGAAAGCTTCCCTTCAATACGTGCCACATCCTGTTTTTTCTTTTCGATCTCTTTGCCCAGTCGTGCAATTTCAGCTTCTTTATCGATAAGCCCGGCCATGGGAATGAGCAGTTTCATTTCACCCAGCAGTGCGGTGGCAGACTCTGGTGCTTCATCATTCACATTCAGCACGGTAACGGATTCCGTGCGGGCCAGGAAATCAATCGTGTGCCGGTTGCGTTTCAGGTTGCTGATGTCCGTGTCATTGGCATTTTGTAACAGCACCGGTAAGGGTTTGCCGGGTTTGATGTCCATGCCGGAGCGGATCTGGCGCACGCCAACGATAAATTCCTTGACCCATTCTATTTCACGGGCGGCGGCTTCGTCCACATTGCCGGTATCCGGTTGCGGATAGGGCTGGCGCATGATGGTTGCACCTTCGCATCCGGCAAGAGGCGACACTTTTTGCCAGATTTCCTCGGTAATAAACGGCATCAGCGGATGTGTGGTGCGTAACAGAGACTCCAGTACACGCACCAGGGTTTGTCGTGTACCGCGCAATTGCGCCTCGCTGCTTTCATCATTGGTGAGCACCGGCTTGGAAAGCTCCAGATACCAGGCGCAATACTCATTCCAGGTGAAATCGTAAATAGCCTGTGCGGCATGGTCGAGGCGATAGTTCTGCAAGGCGTTGATGACCTGCTGTTGGGTGTGTTGCAAACGCGCGTCAATCCACTTGTCGGCGGCAGACAAATCCACATCCCCACCATTTTGGCCGCAGTCTTTGCCCTCAGTGTTCATCAACACGTAGTTAGCCGCATTCCACAACTTGTTGCAGAAATTGCGATAACCTTCCACACGGCCGAGGTCGAAATTAATATCGCGCCCTGTGGAGGCCAGCGTGGCAAAGGTGAAACGCAAGGCATCGGTGCCGAAGGAGGGGATACCCTCGGGGAAATCCTTGCGGGTTTGTTTCTCGATTTTTGGTGCATCTTTGGG
>JAADIL010000145.1 GCA_013151355.1 Gammaproteobacteria bacterium | reverse complement strand
CCGGGTTTATACCATTCACCAAAGTCAACAACAGTGGGATTGAGCGTATCCTCGATACCATCATCAACCCGTGTGCCACAACCCTCCGGCACATCACATTTCATCTGCGTATTCGCGTCGGCACTTACGGTGACCTTGATAGGCCCACCCAAATAGGAATCGTGTACTGCAAGGGAGTAACGGCCATCGCTGCCAGTAGTGGCACCACCCACCTGCGCGAGAACAGTGCCATCAATTTTTAATTCCTCGGCCACCACGTTGCCAAGGTTGATAATACCCTTCGCAGCAGTACCGCCAAGGGTGACATTATTAACACCCGGGGAGGGGGCTGGATTAACACCTGAGGAGGGAGCCTGGTCACTACAGCCACTCAGCATTATGATGGCAATTCCTGTTAAACCGCCAAATATTGTTCTTACATCCATGATTCTACTCCTTGATAATATGCTTTGAGCGCTCCAATGCTCTAGACGCTCCAGCGCTCTAAAAGTCTCCAATAAAATTAAACATAACTCTCATTAGTCACTGATGTTACGCGCTCGTGATAACAAATCAATGACTTACGGTTCTTACGTGGCGCCACAACCCACGTTCGGCTGTGGCCTGCGTAACATTAGTTAGTCACATTTTTTATGAGGAAATGATATAGTCACACACTTTATTCACTATTCAAAATAACAATGAGATATAAAAAAGACCGCTTTGGGCGGCCTTTTTTATATCTCATTGTTATTTTGAATAGTCTTGCGCAACTTGATGTTACGCACTCGTAATAATGAATCAATGACTTACGGTTTTTACGTGACGCTACAACCCGCATTCTGACTGAGGCCTGCGTAATATCAGTTATGCAACCATCGTGCCTTTCATTTTCTTCATGGCATTGGCTTCCAGTTGACGGATGCGTTCTGCGGAAACACCGTATTTGTTGGCAAGATCATGCAGAGTGGCTTTTTTCTCGGACAACCAGCGGCTTTTTACAATGTCCTGGCTTCGATCATCCAGGTCATTCAGTGCACCAGCCAGCAAATTATTGTTATGTGCTTCCTGGTTTTCCGCCTCCAACTGCGCGGCGGGTTCCATGCTCATGTCTTGCAGGTAACCCGCAGGGGCGGGCCTGAAATCGCTGTCGTCGTCGGTGCCATAACCGTCGAAGGCGGTATCCTGGCCGCTCATGCGCTCTTCCATCTGGCGCACGGTGGCTTCGGGCACGCCCAGCTCCCTGGCGACATGCTCAACCTCGGACTGGGTAAACCATCCGAGGCGTTTTTTGCTTTTGCGCAGATTAAAAAACAGTTTGCGCTGCGCCTTGGTGGTAGCCAGTTTGACCACGCGCCAGTTACGCAGAATGTATTCGTGCATTTCGGCACGAATCCAGTGTACGGCGAAGGAAACCAGGCGTACATTGTGGCTGGGGTCGAAGCGTTTGACCGCTTTCATCAGGCCGATGTTACCTTCCTGGATCAGGTCAGCCTGCGCCAGCCCGTAGCCGCTGTAACCCTTGGCGACATGAATGACAAAACGCAAATGTGACATGACCAGTTGCCGCGCAGCGTTGAGATCCCCCTCGTTGCGCAGACGGGTGGCGAGATCGCGTTCTTCTTCCACGCCAAGCATGGGTATCTGTGCTGCGGCCGAAATATAGGCTTCAAGACTGCCGGTGGGGACGGCAAGATCAACTGTCAGATTTTTATTCATGGCTTTCCCTCCTTCCTCATACTGTCTATCGTCATTTTAGCAATCAAATGCTGAGAGTGCCAGATGGAATTAAAGTTCCAGGTGTCATGTCATCGATTCGCTGAATACCCGTTGTTGGTGCCGTAAATACATCTCGGTACTTTTGGTCAAAACAAGGGGAAAAATCAGGAAGGTTCAATAGCTTGCAGATGTTTGCCTACCGCCAGCCAGGAGCCCAGCAGACCCAGGGTAATACCACTGCCCAGCAGGATGAATACCGTTTCCAGACCTGGCCCACCCAGCGAAAACTCGCTGTTGTACAGGAAAGACAGCCTGTTCACCGGGTCACTGAGCAAGCCCAGTAATGCGGCCACCAGCAGCCAGGCCAGTACTGCGCCCATCAGTCCGTACCAGAATCCTGTATAAAGGAAGGGCCGCCGGATGAAGGCATTGGTGGCACCGATAAGTTTGGTAACGATGATTTCCTGACGGCGACTGAGGATGGTAAGCCGGATAGTATTACCCACTACCAGCAGAATCGCCAGCGCCAACAAGCCTCCCAGCAACAGCACACCGCGTTTGCCGACTTCGATAATGCCGCTGAGGCGGCGTACCCATTCCATGTCCAGCTGCGCCAGATCCACCAGCTCCAGTTTTTGCACTTTGCCCAGCAGTAATTCCATTTGCGCGGGTTCCGCCGCTCCGGTTGTGGGTTGCAGTACCAGTACCGCGGGCAAGGGGTTTTCATCCAGTGAGTCCAGTGCGTCCCCGAAGCCGGACAGTTCACGGAATTCCGCCAGTGCCTGCTCGCGGGAAATGTAACGCACCCCGGCTACACCGTCCCAACCGCGCAACTTGTCCACCAGCGCCTGAATGCGCTTTTCCGGGACGTCCGGTTTAAGGAATAACGACATCTGCGCCGTACCCTCCCAGCCTGTGGAAAGTTGTTGCACGTTTTGCAGCAACACGTGCAGACCGGCGGGCAGGGCCAGAGCAATGCCAATGACTGCCGCAGTCATCAGTGTTGCCAGCGGTGTACGCCATAATACGCCGAGAGAGGATACCAGTACCCACAGATGATGAGTGAAGTAAGCGTTTACCTGGCCTCGGGGTTTGCGTGAACGCTGTCGATTTTCGGTATCGGTATTTTTGACGCTGGTCCGTTTCATCGGATTTCAGAAAAAACCAACGACGGTCGTTATTCCGGTGCCAGCCTGAATCCGGCGACCATCGAGATTCTCCAGACTTCGGTATCCGTCAGGGTGACAGAAAAATAATGTGCTTTTTTTCATCTTTTCCCTTTACCCGTGCATCTGTAATTCTGCCGTCTGCCCGTCTCGTTCCAGCTTGCCCTGTCTGAGCGTAAGCAGACGGTAGTCCAGTCGCGAAATCAAATCGTGGTCATGCGTGGCAATCAACACGGACACTCCTACCTGATTAAACTGCTCGAACAGGCCCATAATTTCCCGCGACAGCTCCGGGTCCAGATTGCCGGTAGGCTCATCGGCCAGTAGCAGGGGTGGGCGATTCACCACTGCGCGGGCGATGCCGACGCGCTGTTGTTCACCGCCGGAAAGTGTAACGGGCATCAGCCGTTCTTTGCCCAACAATCCTACCTTGTCCAGTGCTGCACGCACCCGTCGCCCCACTTCACTTTGGTGGTAACCGGCGATAATCAGCGGTAATGCTACGTTATCAAACACCGTGCGATCGTAAAGCAGGTTGTGATCCTGAAATACCACACCGATCTTGCGGCGTAGTGCAGGGATGTGGCGGCTTTTCAGCCGGGTGAGGTTTTGTCCATCGATAATTACGTTACCACGTGAGGCTCGTTCGATGCATGCAATCAGTTTCAACAAACTGCTCTTTCCCGCCCCGGAATGCCCGGTGAGAAAGGCCATTTCTCCCGGTTTCAGATGAAAACTCACACCGGACAAGGCCTCGTGACCACCGGGGTAGCGTTTGTTGACGTTGTCGAATTTAATCATGGGAAACAACGATGAACCGATGTGGAGGACAAAAAGAAAAATATGCATTATGCATATTTCTGTTGCCGCCAGGATAGCGCTGCACCTCACTGAACACCATCTCATTACGACCCGTTTTTTTACAAAAAACGTTGCGTCCTCTACGTCTTTTTTGCGGCGTTGCGTTGAAAATACAGTCTTGCCCCAATCTACTCACCTTCACGCATCAACAATGCATCCACAAATTCATCCGCGTCAAACGGCCGCAGGTCGTCAATACCTTCGCCCACACCGATAAACCGAATGGGCAGGCCAAGACGTTTGGCCACAGCGAAGATGACACCACCTTTGGCGGTGCCGTCGAGTTTGGTCAGCGTAATCCCGGACACATTCACGGCGTCGCGAAACTGTTCGGCCTGCACCACAGCGTTTTGGCCGATACCGGCATCCAGCACCAGCATTACTTCGTGGGGAGCGGTGTTGTCCAGTTTGGTGATGACGCGACGTACCTTTTTGAGTTCTTCCATCAAATTGGATTGAGTGTGCAGGCGTCCAGCGGTATCGGCAATGAGCACGTCCACGCCTTTGGATTTGGCCGACTGTACGGCGTCGAAGATGACCGAAGCGGAATCCGCGCCACTGTGCTGGGCTACTACGGTGACGTCGTTGCGAAGCCCCCACTCCTGTAATTGTTCCACGGCAGCGGCACGAAAGGTGTCGCCCGCCGCCAACATCACGGACTTGCCCTCGTCCTGGAATTTTTTTGTCAGTTTGCCAATGGTTGTCGTTTTACCCGCACCATTGATGCCCACCATCAGGATCACAAAAGGGCTGGCGCTGGTATCAATTTCCAGTGGCCGGGCGGATGGCGCGAGAATGGCGGCCATATCTTCGTGCAGGGCGGCGAACAAGGCATCGGCATCGGCCAGTTGATTACGCTGGATGCGGCCAGTAAGATCGGTGATGATTTCCCGGGTAGCTTCCACGCCCACGTCCGAGGTGAGCAGCAAGGTTTCGATCTCGTCCAGTACATCGTCGTCAATGGCCTTTTTGCCCAGTACCAGGTCGGCCAGGCCACCGGTAATACCGCTGCGGGTACGACTGAGGCCAATCTTGAGGCGGGCAAATAAACCCTTCTTTTTCTCAAGCTGAACATCGGGTGGCGATTCCGTCGTTGCGGATTGGCGTTCATCGATGACGGGAGTTTCAGTTGACGATGCCTCCTTTGCAGGAGGAGGCTTGTTTTTTTTGAAACCAAACATGAATTTTTGCGGTCACAGCTGCTGGTAATTGGGTAGACTATCCTACCATTTGCGGACGCAGGTCGTCAGCTGCGTTAAAAATTATCAACTACCGTGATTGTTGAACCAATAAAAACGACGAGAGGCTTATGAATCCTTTATTAAAGATCTCCGCTGCGGCACTTGTGGCTGCGGCACTCACGGGCTGTGCCACTGGCCTTGCCCAAAATGGCAGTACCGAAACTTCGGCGTCGGTTGTTATATCAGCCAATGCAGAAAAAACAGGACACATCGTCACCGTCGGAGATGTGCATGAATACCGGCTGGCCAACGGACTGAAAATCCTTGTTAAAGAAGATCACCGCGCACCTGTCGTTGTCTCGCAAATCTGGTATAAAACCGGCGCCAGCTACGAGTCCAACGGCACCACTGGTGTCGCACATGTGCTGGAACACATGATGTTCAAAGGCACCAAAACACTGGGTCCCAATGAATTCTCACGTATCATCGCCGCCAATGGCGGGCGTGAGAATGCCTTCACCGGCCCGGATTACACGGCCTATTTTCAGCAGCTGGAAAAAAGCCGCCTGCCCATCAGTTTTGAGCTGGAGGCCGACCGCATGGCCAATCTCAATCTGCGCGCCGAAGATTTTGCCAAAGAGGTGCAGGTGGTCATGGAAGAACGTCGCATGCGCACAGAAGACAAGCCACGCGCACTCACGTACGAGCACTTCGCCGCCACCGCCTTCGTTAACAGCCCCTATCATCATCCCATCATTGGCTGGATGAATGACCTGGAAAACATGACTGTCGATGATATGCGCAACTGGTACAAAGACTGGTATGCGCCCAACAACGCCATTTTGGTGGTCGCGGGTGATGTTGATGCGAAGGATGTTTTTGAGCTGGCGAAAAAAACCTATGGCAAAGTAAAGGCCCGCCCGATTCCCGT
>JAADIL010000264.1 GCA_013151355.1 Gammaproteobacteria bacterium | reverse complement strand
GCCAATGCTGCCTTGCGTGCGCACACGCTGTTTCAGCGCAATGTGGATTACATCGTCAAAAACAATGAAGTGATTATTGTTGATGAATTTACTGGCCGCACCATGCCGGGGCGTCGCTGGTCTGATGGTTTGCACCAGGCGGTGGAAGCCAAAGAAGGTGTGCAGGTGCAGAATGAAAACCAGACCCTGGCTGCAATCACCTTCCAGAATTTTTTCCGTCTTTACGACAAACTGGCGGGTATGACCGGTACCGCCGATACTGAAGCCTTTGAGTTTCAGCAGATTTACAGTCTGGAAGTGGTCGTTATTCCTACCTCCAAACAGGTCGCGCGAAAGGATCACGCTGATCTGGTATTTCTTACGCCGGAAGAAAAATTTGCTGCCATTGTCGAAGATGTCAAAGATTGTCGTGAGCGCCAGCAACCAGTGCTGGTGGGTACGGCGTCCATTGAAACCTCCGAGTACCTTTCCGGGTTGCTGGACAAGCAAAATATCAAACACAATGTGTTGAATGCCAAGTTTCATCAGAAAGAAGCGCAGATTATTGCCCAGGCCGGTGCGCCGGGCGCCATTACCATTGCCACCAATATGGCCGGTCGTGGTACTGATATTGTATTGGGTGGCAACCTTGAAGCCGAGCTGACCGAAGCGGGAGATATTAGTGAAGACAAACGTCAGCAGATGACGGCTGACTGGCAGAAACACCACGATACGGTGCTGGCGGCGGGTGGCTTGCATGTGGTGGGTACTGAGCGCCACGAGTCACGGCGTGTGGATAACCAGTTGCGTGGCCGCTCCGGTCGCCAGGGTGATCCCGGTTCCAGTCGGTTTTATTTGTCCCTGAAAGACAATCTGATGCGTATTTTTGCCTCGGAACGTGTCGCCGGATTGATGCAAAAACTGGGTATGGAGGAAGGTGAAGCCATCGAACATCAGTGGGTTAACAAGGCCATCGAAAATGCTCAACGCAAGGTGGAAGGTCACAACTTCGATATCCGTAAAAATCTGCTGGAATATGATGATGTTGCCAATGATCAGCGCAAAGTGATTTACAGTCAGCGTGCAGAATTGATGGAGACAGACGATGTGTCCGAATCAATCAGCGCAATGCGTGAGGCCGTTGTTGATGAAGTGATCTGCACCTGTATTCCGCCGCAAAGCCTGGAGGAAATGTGGGATGTTGCCGGTCTGGAAAAGGTAATGGCGGGTGAGTTTATGCTGTCCTTACCGATTCAGCAGTGGCTGGACGAAGATGATGACCTGCATGAAGAAACTCTGCGCAAACGTATTCTGGAAGCTGTGGAGCAAAGCTATTTTGAAAAAGAAGCCATGGTTGGCAAAAGCGTGCTGCGTCATTTTGAAAAGGCCGTGATGCTCAAGGTGCTGGATGAGCAATGGAAAGACCACCTGGGTATGATGGACCATCTGCGCCAGGGTATTCACCTGCGCGGTTATGCACAGAAAAATCCCAAGCAGGAATACAAACGCGAAGCCTTTGAATTATTTTCGCAGATGCTGGAGCGAGTTAAGCGGGAAGTGGTGGAGCTGCTGTCGAAAGTACAGATTCAGGCCGAAGAGGATGTGGCCGCCATTGACGAGCAACGTCGTAGTACGGCACCGGTTTCCTATCGCCATGACGCAATAGCGTCACCAACGGCGGGTGAAGCACCGGATGAGTCGAAAGTTGCCGCAGGAGCCGCCGAGAAACCCTTTGTGCGTGAAGGCCGTAAAGTGGGACGCAATGAACCCTGTCCTTGTGGTTCCGGTAAAAAATACAAACAGTGCCATGGTCGGCTGGCGTAAAGGCAGAGTAAAATAGAATTATAAAATGTGAATTAAGGGCTAAATCGTTCTGTTAGTTGTTGAAAATACCGTTATTCCGGCATGTTTTTAGCCGGAATCCAGAGGCTTACCCCCGAACAAGCGTTTCAGTGCAGGGGAAATGATGTGTAGTGGTGCTGACAAATGGCGAGTTATAAACGCAGAGGTCGCAGAGACGCAAAGGACGCAGAGAAAAACACTAAAAACTTTGTGTCCTCTGCGTCTTTGCGCCCTTTGCGTTAAATACTCGGTGATTCTTTAAAAACAGGTATTTTTAGCACTTAATTCACATTCAAACGAGGTTATAACGAAAGCCTCTCGTAGATGATTGTCAGTTTTTTATCTTTCCTCTACCTTTTCTCTCTTGTATCTTTCCCGCTATGACTTCAAACATCCATACACTTCCTGTTTTGCATTCTGTCGCAGGCCTGCGATTAGGCACGACCTGTGCCGGTATCAAACAACCGGATCGCCGTGACCTGGTGGTGATGGCGCTATGCGACGGCGCTAACGTGGCTGCGGTATTCACGCGTAATGCTTTTTGTGCCGCGCCAGTGATTGTGGCCCGTGATCACTGGGCACAAACGTCTCCCCAATATTTGTTGATCAATACGGGTAATGCCAATGCAGGTACGGGCGAGCAGGGCATGACAGACGCCCTGGCCTGTTGTGATGCTGTGGCGCAAACAGCAGGCTGCGTGCGTGAAGCGGTGTTGCCCTTTTCTACGGGGGTTATCAGCGAGCCTCTGCAAGTCACGGCCATTTGTGATGCGGTGCCCAAAGCGCTGGCAGCACTGGATGAAAATGGCTGGGCTGATGCTGCTCATGGCATTCTCACCACCGACACCGTGCCCAAGGGGATTTCACAAAAACTGGAAATAGATGGCCACATAGTGACTGTCACTGGTATTGCCAAGGGTTCGGGCATGATCCGGCCAGATATGGCGACGATGCTTGCCTACGTCGCTACAGATGCCAGCGTGCCGCAAAATGTATTGCAGGCCTGTTTGGTTCGTGCAATGAATCAATCCTTTAATCGCATCACTGTGGATGGTGATACGTCTACTAACGATGCTTGCCTGTTAATGGCAACCGGGCGGTCAGCGGCGACCATCAATCAAACCGAAGGTGATACTTTTGATGCGCTGTGTGCCGCAGTGACTGATGTGTGTAAGCAACTGGCGCTGGCTGTGGTGCGTGATGGTGAGGGTGCCACCAAATTCATTACCGTAGTGGTGGATGGTGGTCGTGACGAGGCCGAGTGTCTGCAAGTGGCTTACACCATTGCGCATTCGCCGTTGGTAAAAACGGCTTTTTTTGCCAGTGACCCGAACTGGGGGCGTATTCTTGCGGCGGTGGGGCGGGCCGGATTAGTGAATCTGGATATCAGCGCTATTGAGCTGTATCTGGGTGATGTGTGTTTGGCGCGCAATGGTGGTCGTGCCCCTGATTACTGCGAAGAATCGGGTCAACAGGTTATGGATCAAACCGATATCACCGTGCGCGTGGTGCTGAACCGTGGCGATGCCGCAGCACGGGTGTGGACCTGTGATTTGTCTTACGATTACGTGCGCATTAATGCCGAATACCGGAGTTGACGATAAGGCCGGGGGAAAGTGATGAGTACGGAAGTGGTGCAGGTGGTTGCGGCGGCGGTGTTCGATGATGAGGGTCGGGTGCTCATCACTCGTCGTGCTGATGATGCCCACCAGGGTGGTTTGTGGGAGTTTCCCGGTGGTAAGGTAGAGGCGGGTGAAGCAGTGCATGATGCACTGGTCCGGGAGTTGCGTGAAGAACTTGGCATTGATGTGCAACGGGCGCGGCCGCTTATTCGGGTGTCTCATGACTACATCGATAAATCTGTACTGCTGGACGTATGGCGGGTGGATGATTTTAGCGGCGAAGCGTACGGTCGTGAAAGTCAGCCGCTGAGCTGGGTGCAGCCACAGCTCTTGTCCGACCATGATTTTCCGGTAGCCAATATTCCCATTGTCACCGCAGTACAGTTGCCGGATTGCTATCTTGTTACGCCGAATCCCGGCGATGATCTGTCAGCCTTTCTTTCTCAACTGGAAACCCGCTTGCGTGATGGTATCCAGCTGGTGCAGTTGCGAGCCAAAACACTTTCCGGGATGGATTATTTAGCGTTAGCGAAACAGTGCCAGCATTTGTGTGAACGATATGGTGCGGCTCTGATGTTAAATGCCAACCCGTCATTGGTGGCCAAAGTGGGTGCGGTTGGTGTGCATCTCGACAGTGGGCGGCTTGAGTCTTTGTCTGAACGGCCTGATGTTAAATGGGTGTCGGCATCTTGTCATTCGCCAGAGCAATTGCGTCAGGCGGAAAAGCTGGGGGCGGATTTTGTGATGTTGTCTCCGGTGGCGGCTACGGCGAGTCACCCTGATACTGTGCCGTTGGGGTGGCAGCGATTTCAGGAGTTGGTGGAGCTGACGTCTTGCCCCGTTTATGCTCTGGGTGGCATGATGCCTGCCGACCGGGAACGGGCCTTTGTCTACGGTGCGCAGGGCGTGGCGGCGATCCGGGCGTTGTGGGATGTTTAGTGTAATTCGTCGTCTTGTGGCAGAGCATGCCCGGTAAAATCCTGTGCCGTGTTGTCGGGAATGCGGCGATTCTCGTCGGCCCAGGCACCCAGGTCAATCAGCTTGCAGCGTTCGCTGCAAAAGGGGCGATAAGGGTTTTCCTGTTTCCATTCGACGGGTTTTTCACAAGTGGGGCATTTTACAGTTTTGGATTTCATGATCTTGCTTCACAAAAAAGGTGACACCTAATTCTGCGAGCGATCGTGCTTGCGCAGTGCACCAACACCAGGCGCTTCAGGCGAGATATTGATTCGTAGAGCGAATGATAACGTCGAGCGTAATCCTTATTGTGATCGCACAAAAGTTTCATCTCGCTATACGGATCAAGAGCTTGTGCCTGAGTGAGTGCAAGCACTTGCAGGATTTAGGTGACATTCGTTTATAGCGCACAGCAACTGATGTGGAATTCCACGTCGCTGTCGGTTTGGGTGGGGCGTACGGTGTCGCAGGCACTCAGAAAACGCGCGGTGAAACGGTGTTTGCCAGCGCTGATTTCCACGAAGTGTGGTGAGTCGGCGGGCAACCAAATGCGAATCAACTGGTACGGTGTGCCGGTGTTCAGGTTTTGCTGGTAGTTTCCGCCAGTAGCTATTTGCGGTATGGCATCAGCGCTTTCGCGGATCAGTTTTAACATCAGTTCCACGGACAGGCGCAGAGTGTCCAGTGTGCCTAACCAGTAACGCAATTTTTCGATACGCACTTCCGCAGGTTGTTTTAGCCAATGACGGTAGGATGGTAGATCAAAATCACACAGACCGCCAGGGATACCGCTGCGCTGGATCACCAGTTTGAACAGTTCATTCTCGCGCAGTTCCTGTGCCAGTTGGCCTTCCATACCGTGTAATTGGGTTTTGAAGCCACCGAGAGTGGTGAGTAACTGGTCGAGAGTGTTGGTATTGACGCCAGGGGTCTGTGTGAGAGCCGTGAGGGTGTTGTTGATGCGGTCCAGTTCTTTGATGACTTCGGTTTTCATATCAATACGGCTGACGATGCTGAGGATTTCCAGCAGTGCAGTGAGGCTGTTGTGACTGTCCCACACGGCGTTGCCACGCAGGCTGTGACGGGTGAGACGAAACAGGAATTCCAGGCGCAGGAAAAAACGCAGGCGCTCGCTGAGTGGGTGTTCGTAAATGATGGCAGTGGTTAAGTCAGGCATGCTGGTTTTGCAGGCTCGGATTGGTGGGATGGTTAACAGGTGGTCAATTGGGCGCCATTCTCCCTGAGTTAGCGGGAACGGGCAAGTTGCAAGTATTGTTGGTGCAGGGCGGCTGTTCGGGTTTGCAGCGTGGAGAGGTCGGCGTCGTTGTGGATGATGTCGTCGGCGGCGGCGAGTCGGGTGTCCCGGTCGATCTGGCTGTGGATTACGGCGTTGATTTGCGCGGTGCTGAGCCCGTCGCGTCGACTGGCGCGCTGTTGTTGTTGTGTCGG
>JAADIL010000259.1 GCA_013151355.1 Gammaproteobacteria bacterium | reverse complement strand
AAAGGGCGCAAAGACGCAGAGGACGCAACGTTTTTAGTGTTTTTCTCTGCGTTCTTTGCGTCTCTGCGACCTCTGCGTTTATAACTCGCCATTTGTCAGCATCACTACACATCATTTCCCCTGCACTGAAACGCTTGTTCGGGGGTAAGCCTCTGGATTCCGGCTAAAAACATGCCGGAATAATGGTACTTTCCACAACTATACAGAACGATTTAGCCCTTAATTCACATTTTACTCTTTGTATTTGCTATTCCCCGGAATCAAGACTCTGCATTATTTTTGAAACTCTTTCAGGTGTCATTTTTGTCCAGCCCGACAAATGATAGCGTGTAACGGCTGCACGCCAGGACATATACAGAGAGGGGTCTGTGGCGGCGAGATCAACGGGTGCGTCTTGTTCCGCAAGACGCGCTATCTCTTTAAGCAACATAAAATCACGCTCTTGAACCACCTTTGCGATTTCACCTTTCAGCAATGCATCCAATGCGTTTACATATAGTGTTCGAGAGTCGTTATCATTATTCACTCAACTACCCTCCAGAAACCAGTTGAACAAAAACGATGTTCTCCTTTGCAGTTTCTTTCTGGTTGTTGTCAGGAAAATGCTTGATTGCTTGCTCAATTTGGTGTTTTTTCAAATTTCTGTGGCGCATCCACCAAACGATATCATCAATATCATTGTCATTTGCACGCACGAGTTTTGCAGCAACGAGAACAGCGGGAGCAGGCATAACCAGCTTGAGATTTCCAAACTGGGCCAGATTTTCAGTCTCAAACTTTGCAGGCAGAGCCACTATTCCCGGACGTACAATCTGAAAATAAACACTGTCAGGGTCGATTTCTCCTTTTGGATCATAAAGCACGCCAACTCTTGAACATGCCTCAGACAGACTACCCCCGTCATACACTGAGCTCGCATGCCAAACATCAATATCCTGAGTTTGACGTGACTGTTGCCCGCAAAATATTGCGGGCGAACTGCCAAAAATACATAAAGTTGTTGGTGTTGATAACTCTCTTCCCAGACCCTGAAAAATTTTTTCGATTTTTACTCTGTCCAGCGCCATGCCTGCCTCCCTGAATATTGGATAAGGGACGTGCACGTCCCTAAAATGTGAATCAAGCGCTTGAAACACTCTTTAAAAAGCACTCATTTACACGTGTAAACTCCGCGCTTTTTCCCTGGTTCCCGAACAAATCAAAGGCAATCTGAGCCGTTACTGTACATCTGAAAAATCAGGCTGAGTAAGTTACGAAAAAAATATTGGGCTCTCGATCAAGCACTCATTCATATTACAACCTGATGTTACGCGCTCGTGATA
Organism: Gammaproteobacteria bacterium; assembly: GCA_013151355.1. Taxonomy (GTDB): domain Bacteria; phylum Pseudomonadota; class Gammaproteobacteria; order SZUA-152; family SZUA-152; genus SZUA-152. The sequence goes on along the minus strand of JAADIL010000259.1, from coordinate 4,530 downwards.
ACAAATCAATGACTTACGGTCTTTACGTGACGCCACAACCCGCATTCTGACTGAGGTCTGCGTAACATCAGTAGTTACAACACTGGAATGCGCAACACCTGACCAATTTTTAATCGATTATTACTCAGGCTGTTCACATTACGCAGAGCAACCTGGGTGACACGGTAACGCTGGGCAATACCGCTGAGAGTCTCTCCGCGACGAATCACGTGCTTCTGCCCACCCATGGCCAGACGTGTACCAGGAGGCGCGTTTTGCGCAAAATAACGGCGCACACCATTGCGTATCGCCACTGCCAGTTTACGCTGGTAAGCCTTGTCGCGCAGCTTGCGCTCCTCACGCTTGTTGGAAATGTAACCTGTTTCCACCAGAATCGAGGGAATGTCCGGTGACTTCAACACAGCAAAACCGGCCTGCTCCACACGTTTTTTGTGCAGCTTGCCAATCCCCCCCAATTCCCTGAGCACGCTGCTGCCCACGTCCAGGCTTGCCGCGATAGTGGCGTTCTGCGACAGATCCAGCAGCACCGAGCGCAGCAGGTCATCCTTGTCATCCAGGCTGACGCCACCGATCAGATCGGCGTTGTTTTCGCTTTTTGCCAACCATTGTGCGGCCTCACTGGTGGCACCGTTTTGCGACAGCACATACACCGAGGAGCCACTGGCCCGCTCATTACGAAAGGCATCGGCGTGAATGGAGATAAACAGATCGGCCCGCATTTCACGTGCTTTCTGCATGCGTTTGCGCAGACCCAGATAATAATCACCGGTACGAATCATCACCGGTCGCATGCCCGGTTCTTTTTTGATGAGACGTTCCAGTTGACGGGCAATGGCCAGTACCACATGTTTTTCACGGGTACCGCGAGGCCCGGAGGCACCCGGATCATCTCCGCCATGACCAGCATCAATAGCAATAATCACATCGCGTGGCGCACCCTTGCTGCTGTTGATGCTATCGCGGGCCACCCTGGGCACTGATTTTACGCGAGTGTCACTCAAATCAATCACCAGACGGTGACCGTATTGTTTGGTCGGTTTCAGCAGAAAACTTTTGGGACGTACCTTGCTTTTAAGGTCCAGCACCATGCGCAGGTCATTGTGGTTGCGCCTGGCGCTGCGCAGTTTGCTCACCACACTTTTGGAGAAATCCAGCCCGCGAGGCGCCTGTCGCAAACGGGCGTTTTTCAGGTCAATCACCACCCGGTTCGGCGAACGCAGCATGAACACGGAATGCTCAACAGGGTCGCTGATGTCGAATACCAGCCGTGTACTCTCCGGCCCGGCCCACATGCGCACATCGTCCACCGTGGCAGCCTGTGCCCCGGCTGACAACATGACCGCCATTGATAACAAAAACAGGGTAAACACCGTCCACCCGGGTTTACAACCCGAAAACAGCATTGTTGTTGATTCGATTTTTCTTACATCACTACACATGATTACTTATTGTGCAAGTAAATTTATAAAAAGCAAGTTTTTCTTTGTTTACATTGAGATAGAAAGAATACTTATTCTTGAATAGAGGTTAATTTTACAACAATTTTTTTCTGGTCAAAAATCATACAACCCATCGAAACAATGGCGCTATACCAGCTCCTTCAGCCAATGGGCACGGCTCGTATCCGTTGCCCGAATGGTCACCATCCGCCCCTCTCCAGCCCCTGCGGCAAGATAATTAATGTGAATATGCACATCTGCCGCCGCCAATACACCCTCACCCCGCTCCGGCCACTCCACCAGCACCAGCGCATCGGAACTGAAATAATCACGCACCCCCAAAAACTCCAGCTCCTCCGGATCAGCAAGACGGTACAAATCAAAATGATAAATCACACGAGTGGCAGTGTCACCCGGTAACTCATAGGGTTCCACCAGCGTATACGTGGGGCTTTTGATACGGCCGGTAACCCCCAGGTTTTTCAGAATCGTGCGGGTCAACGTGGTCTTGCCTGCGCCCAGTTCACCGTGCAGGTAGATGACACAACCCGGCACTGCCTCAGTACCCAGTGCGCGGGCAATGCGTTCGCCCAGCGCCAGCATGGCAGGCTCATCAGGAATCGTGAGAGTGATGCCAGGCACTGAACAAGACCGGGGGTCGGAACAAGTCATGTTATTACTGTCATACATTTACTTGAGAACATACTTGTCAGAGATGTCACTCAATTTCATCACGACTTCATCCTCTTCTCGAATTGCCTCATCCAGCTCCTCTGGCAAAAACAGGGATTTTGTAATATGTAAATTAAATTTGTACAAGTGGCAAAAACCAGGCTCGGAAGGTGATCTGTCAATAAACGTCGACAAATCTTTACCTTCACCGATTAAATCATGGGATATTTTATTCTGAATGTTTTTGTGGACGACAAAAGCATGTTCCAAACCCAGTAGTTTCAACCTGGTGAGTCCCTTTTCCTTCAGTTCGATTAACTCTTTCAACTCTTCGGAATTCATTGTTATAACCCTTGTGAGTAGTATTGACTGATGACTGAGGGGCCGTTTATTTATCCTGAATAAATGCCTCCCACCGTTCTTCGGCAATTATTACATCAGTATTATGATGAATAAACAGGGGCATTACATATTTTATCCTTTGCCAGGAAATGGAACTTGCAATAAACAACCCCGTAGCAAGCTATCTCGCTACGCGAAGCGGAGTATTACAACTGCCAGTTCAAACGCCTGGACGTTTGAACAAAAAACTTACGCAGCAAGCTGCGGGGAATTCAACCCAAAGAGATTAAATCAGCAACATGCTGATCAACAGGTCTGACTGATCTGTTGATTCTCATCACCGTAGCATTTTAGTAGACTTGATGTTTATGTAAAAGAGACTTTGGTCGATTTGGTTTCTTGTATTTCTATTTGATGGATAATCAATTTTGTATTTATTCAAACAACAAACGAGGATTAAGCACATGGCAACTCAACAGCATCGGGCAAATCAGTATTTGGCGCACTTGCTTAAAAAATACAGCCTTGAACAGCTAAAAGACCGGCTTTCTCCAAAGCATGATACGTCTGCCCGCAGCATACCACGAGACCCTCGCATTACTGAAAAGACCGTTGCCCAACGCTGGGAAGCATTGGAATGTGATGTGTCTGTCCAACAGGAACTCCTGGACGAACGCACTCAAAAGCAACAGGCTGTTTACCAGCGCAATATTGAAAACTTTATCGGCACAGTAAAGCTGCCTGTGGGTATCGCCGGGCCGCTACGAGTAAACGGGCTTTTTGCCCAGGGCGATTATTATGTGCCTCTGGCGACCAGTGAGGCCGCATTGGTGGCTTCTTACAGCCGGGGAGCCAGCCTGATGACGAAAGCCGGTGGGTGTACGGCTTTGTTATTGAATGAAGGTGTAAGCCGGGCACCGGGTTTTGCCTTTAAGTCTTTGATCGATGCAGGTGCCTTTGTTGCATGGACACTCGGTCAGATGGATGAATTTAAACGTTTGGCAGAAGCGACAACACGGTTTGGCAAGTTACAGGACATGCGTATCACCGTTGAAGGAAACCATGTGTATTTGAATTTTGAATATCTCACGGGGGATGCTTCAGGACAAAATATGGTGACGATTGCTACCCATGCCATTTTTGAATACATAAAACAGGCGAGCCCGGTCAATATAGATTATGCCTTTATTGAGGCCAACCTCTCCGGAGATAAAAAAGCCTGCGCACAATCATTTCAGTCGGTCAGGGGCAAAAAAGTCACCGCCGAAGTTATCATTTCAGCAGAACTGGTCAAAAAAACCTTACACACAACCGTTACCCGTATGGTTGATTATTGGCGAATGTCCGCTTTAGGCGGCGTGCTGAGTGGCACTATCGGAGTACAAGGACACTACGCAAATGGTCTGGCCGCATTTTATATTGCCTGTGGTCAGGATGCCGCGTGCGTATCAGAGTCCTCCGTGGGTGTAACACGCTTTGAAATAACAACAGAAGGGGATTTATATGCCTCAGTGACCTTACCTAATCTTATTGTCGGTACGGTTGGTGGCGGCACAGGTTTACCGAGTCAACGTGCCTGCCTCGACATTATGGGTTTGGGAGGGCAAGGCAAAGCACAAGCCCTGGCGGAAGTCTGCGCGTCAGTCGCATTGGCCGGTGAATTATCCATTATCGGTGCGCTTTGCGCCGATCATTTTGCAAGCGCTCATCAGTCGTTAGCACGAGGTTAACATGTTAACTAATCGTTGGTGGATCTATCAACGCGAACGTTTTCCCGTGTTGGCTCATGGACCGCTGGTCATCGCGTTCAGCTTTTCTGCTTTATGTTATTCGTCATTGTTGCGCGGTGATATCAACATACCGGACTTACTACCTGGTGTGGTCGCATTTTTAACCGCATTTTTATTATTTTTACAATTACGCATTGCTGATGAATTCAAAGACCATGAAGAGGATTGCCGTTACCGCTCATACCGCCCGGTACCGCGTGGCCTGGTAAGTTTGCGAGAGCTGGGATGGATCGCAGCTGGCAGTCTGTTAGTGCAGCTATTATTAGCACTCTGGCTGGCACCCGGCC
>JAADIL010000274.1 GCA_013151355.1 Gammaproteobacteria bacterium | reverse complement strand
CACAACACCGCTGGCCTGAAACAACTATTGTGCAAGCAGATTTCAGCAAAGACCACGATGAATCGGACTGGCTTCCGCGTCTCGCTGATATTGATATCGTCATCAATGCCGTTGGCATTATTCGCGAAACGAGCAAACAAACGTTTACTGCCTTGCACACACAGGCACCCTGCGCTCTCTTCCATGCCTGTGAAAAAGCCGGTGTAAAACGTGTGATTCAAATATCAGCACTGGGTGCCGACGAAACAGCATTTAGCCAATACCACTTGAGCAAACGGGCAGCCGATGAATACCTGGCTTCACTGGACGTAGAGTGGGCTGTCGTAATGCCATCCATCGTCTATGGCCCAGGCGCCAAAAGTATGGATTTTTTTAAGGCGATTGCAGCCTTGCCTGTTATTCCATTGCTCGACTCAGGCAATCAACCTGTTCAACCCATTCATATTGATGACCTGTGCAAGGCTATTGTGCAGCTCAGTGAAGTAAAAATATGCCATAAACTTCGCATCGAAATGCCAGGACCACAAGCGGTCACGATGAAAGAAATCTATACGCAACTCAGGGAATGGCTGGAAATGGGTAAAGCCAAATTTATCTCTGTTCCTTATTCGATAGCGTTACTGACGGGGCGGATCGGTGGTTTTTTGGGTAACACACCAATGACACAAGAAACCATACATATGCTGCGCAAAGGAAATACAGGAGATGTCACTCCCTTTGTGAATCAGTTTGGTTTTAAGCCGGTGAGTTTTGAAGAGTCCCTGAAACAAACCCCGGCACAGCAAGCCGATGACTGGCAGAGCAGATTGTTTTTCCTGAAACCATTGCTGAGAGTTTCTATCGCCTTTTTATGGATATTGACAGGGATTATTTCAGCCTTTGTCTTTCCTTTGACACAAAGTTACGCCATGTTGGCTGAGGCAGGCATTTCGGGTATGTGGGCACCCATCATGCTTTATGGTGCAGCAGCCGTGAATCTCACCCTGGGTATCGCAACCCTGCTCGCCTGGCGAATCTCCCTGACGGGGTTTATCCAGATTTCGGTGATAGTGCTTTACACCGTCATCATTACATTTTCTCAACCCGAACAATGGATACACCCATTCGGCCCGGTGAGTAAAAATGTTCCCCTGATTATAGCAACCCTGATCATGATCACACTGGAGAGGAAGCGATAATGGAATACGCATTACTCAAATGGGTTCACCTGCTAAGCGCCACTATTCTGTTTGGTACCGGAGCAGGCAGTGCATTTTATAAATGGTGTGCCGATCGTAGCGGCAATGTGCAAACAATTGCCCACACCAACAAAGTCGTGGTAATGGCAGACTGGATATTCACCACTCCCACCGTAATCATTCAACCGATTACAGGAATCTGGCTCGTCTATGTAACGGGTAATTCACTGAATGAGCCCTGGATAATGGCTGCATTTGTTTTTTATTTTATTGCGGGGTTTTGCTGGCTTCCTGTGGTGTGGCTGCAAATACAGATGCGTAATATTTCCAAAAAGGCACAGGAGGAAAATACCTGCCTGAATACCACTTACCATCACTATACAAGAATCTGGTTCTGGCTGGGTATGCCTGCGTTCATATCAATGATTGCCGTGTATTTTTTAATGGTTTTTAAACCTGTAATTACCTTATAAAGGAGTTTGTTATGTCAAAAGAACAACAGCCAGTGATCAAGAAAGCATTGGGTAATAATTGGGACGAACTCGCGAATATCGTCAAACAGCACTACGACATCACACCAGGGGAACCATCAAACATGATTATCAAGGGTGTCATGGATGAGGTTTATCATTCAGTTATTGCCAAATTATTTATATTGCCAGGGCGTATATTTGGTGCCCTGGTGCCATATAAAGGGAAGAAAATACCCACCGAGGTACGTAACTGGACAACGACTGACAATCATGAGGCCATGTTTTGGCACCGAACCCTGGTATTTCCAAACAAACCTCCGGTAATATTCAAATCACGAATGGAACATATAGAAGGCGATGAAATTATCGAATACGTGCGTTATGGAATGGGTATACGCATGCGAATGTCGGTGAAAGAAAGTGCGCTCATATTCAAAAGCATTGGCTATGTATGGAAACTGGGTGGAATCAAAATATCTATTCCCACCTGGGCTATCCTGGGTGATGCCGTGATTATTGAAAAGTCAATTTCTGATGATCAATTTTTTATCGATTTTCACATCACTCACCCTTTATTTGGACGAACCTTTGCATACTCAGGAATATATTCCATAGAAAACACCGAAAATAACTCTCAGGCGTATATATGCCCATAGCGATTGAGACTCAGGAATGGAAATTAAATAACTTAGGGACGTGCACGTAATAACATCCCGATCTGGCGCTCATATTTAGTCTTGTATTCGCCTAAAGCGCCTACTGTTGGTGTTCATTCTAATTGCCTACAGGGATGTAGGTAAGGGGCGTGAGCATGGATGCGGAAGCTTTGAACAAAAATGCAGGAATAGTCGTTCTATTTCGAGCTTTTGTGATTGAAGAACGGGCACCAACAGTAGGCACTTTAGGCGAAGACGGGCTGAAGATGAGATGCAAGATCGGGATGTTATTGCGCGCATGTCCCTTAGGCCTGATTGCACGCCCTGGTGATTCCATGGCTGCGTTGAAATTCCTCGCAATAATCCGGCTATCGAATCAAAAATCTGCACCCGTGTGGCGGGATGATATACTTCGACAGCCTGCCTCAGTTTTTTGTTTTTGACTGAAGTCATCCCTGTTTGGTGATACCTGTCTTTTCTGCACTCAACAAATTTTTCCAGGTTAAAGCAGAGATTTAATCGGCATAAACTGCCAAAAGAAAACTCGCCAATGCTTCCATACAGAAGCAAATGAATCCGGGTCATCATACAACGCATTCCAGCTGTTAGTTGGCCCCATATCAGTTTGAATGGATTGTTCTACTTTTTTTGCAAATTGCTTGTTGCGAACAATCACTCCCACTTCTGTATTGAGGTTTTCGGAACGCGGGTCAAGATTGTAGGTACCGATGTAAACCACCTCTGAATCAATAACCATCGTCTTGGCATGTATGGCGAAAACAGGGGGTGTCTTGCTGGAGCTCTCATAACGACGAAAAAGCTTCTCCTGAACTTCAGGATCGGGTTTATATTCAAATATTTGCAAACCCATATTCAGCAGCCTTTTGCGCTGATTTTTATAACCACTAAAGGCCTGTATGTTATCGGTTGATGCAAGTGAATTAGTACTGATCTGTATAGAAACACCTCTTTTTCGTGTCTGCCGGAACAGCCTTTCGGCTTTATTACTTAAAACCAGATAAGGTGACTGTATAACAATTCTATGCTTTGAGTGTTTAACCAGTAATGCCAATTCATTCGTTGTAATGCCACCCCCACCCAATGAAAATCGCCGATTATTTTTCCCCGGTGTATCACTGATAAATTGGGCATGCGTCCATATCACATCCTTTGTCAATGCCGGAAAAGTGTCGGGAATATTTTTAATAATTTTCCGCATTTCAGGCTCAAAGTTATCAGGTGACCGGGCATAATCATGCAGCTCTTCATAAATTTTCCGCACCTCTGCATCATTAACAGATACATTTTTCTGTAAAACTCCCCAGCCATCGAACCGGTCTTTAACAGCAACGCTTAACTCACTGAGCCAGAACTGCTCAAAACTCCAAACCATTTTTTTGACAACATTACCCAGCACTAATATATCCCGGTCACGAAAATTATATTCATGATCATAATCAAAATACTCATCCGCCATATTACGGCCACCCGTAATCGCAACCTTGCCATCGACAATAAATGTCTTGTCATGCATCCGCTGATTAACGCCCCGAAAATCAGTCACCACATTCAATATACGTTTTTGAACAGGCGTCCCTACAGAATGTTTTGGATTGTATATGCGGATTGACACATTTGGATGTAATGCGAGGGCAAGCAATGTTTTGTCAGGTGCATCAATCAACAAATCATCAACAATAACCCGTACTTTTACTCCACGTTTTGCTGCGCGCAGCAACGCCTCCGTTGCCAGAATGCCAATGTTATCTGTGCTCCAGATGAAATACTGAACTTCAATGGTGTGTTGAGCATGATCTGCCAACCATGCCCGCGCCAAAAGCGCCTCTTCACCCGTATCCAGCACAAGCACACCCGTCAAACCATCATTGGCTGTAATTTGTTCATCGATATACGAAAAACCAGACTGATCAGCTCGTGCTGTATTTTTCCCTGCGACAAAAAACAGCAGCAAGAACACTAAACTCAGCAAGACAAGCCTGCCGGTTTTTGACATATTAAAATCAGGAGGAGGATACATAATCACTTGTGAGGTTATTTATATTTTCTCAGAAATGCCTTCATCATAACGGCTAATACTCCAGACTGCCAACAGGAAAGCAAGCCCTGAAAAAGCCGCGATGATATGTTTTATCGTATGACCACTAACACCGAGAATATGATAAATGTCGGCATCAAAATTTTCCATCAGTTTGGCGATAATATATAAAACAAGAATCAGCCAAATATATTTTTGCTGGTAGTCTTCTGCCGGAAACAGGAGAACAATAAGGGGTATCAATATTATTGGTAAAAATTGCACAACGGCATAAAATCGAAGATCTCCAAAACCGATGGCTTCTGTATATGACCAATAAAATACCGATGACATCCCTGCCAGCAAAAGTGGCCACAGTGCTGCCGCTCCCGATCTTCGATTGATATGGAACGATAAAATAAACGAAAAGAGGGCCATAAATGATATGGTCATGGGTAATCGATCCCACAACAATGTCTCATTGTTTGGCGAAAGATGATAATAAGCCGAGCCAAAACCTGTCAGCACCAAGCCAACGAAAAATAACAGGATAGACGCCTTGCCAGCCTCAAGATATTTTTCAGACAACAGCTTTCTGGAAACGACAAAACCAAGGATACCCATTAATACAAAAGGAATATTTGACAAAACATTCCAGGCATTGGGAATGCTCATTTTTGTATACGCATCGATAAACTGATGATAACTGTCATCCTGAGCGATTGGCTCAAGAAAAAACACTGTTACGAGCATTGCCACCGTTAGCGCCTGCAATATTTTTAATTTCATGCTGCGACTCATGATAGTTTTACTCTTTGGGTATGGTGCTCTCTCGACAAAACTTCCCGCTCTTCAAGTAACATATCGTCTGACGAATAACTTCCCCGCTCGACATGATCATCGGGTGTGTATGCGGCACGATCAGGTAATCCGACATACCCGCCACTTTGGCTCGCTCAATGGATACTTTCCCGTCATCATCTCCCGGAATGAGTGTGGACAGAATCAGGTTAATACTTTTATTGCCCGTTATAATTCCAACGGAATAATTAACGGGCCCCAGTTTATTTGGCAAACTTTCAGCAGATGTCCCCAGCTGTTGTCCTGCGGGGCCATTAAACGCATAGAACCCCGGAAAATTGCCCAGCTTGTCAATAACCTCACTTCCCTGGTTCGGTGGACTCAACATCACTACATGGCCCAAATTATCGAGTAACTTATTGACCAGATAATAACGAACCAGAATCCCGCCCATAGAGTGGGTGACAAAATGGATTTTTTCGGGGCACAAAGACTGACATTTTTCTATCGCTTTCGTGACATGCCTCTCTACCAGCATCTCAATACTTTGCTTTCTTGATGGATAGTCGACATTAACCACATGATACCCCATTTCAATCAGCGAACTTTCCATACTCGAAAACGAAACGAACGACTGCTTCTGGCCAGGCCATGAAGCAATACAACGCATTCATTTTTATTTTCAGCCATTAATCTCTCGTTACGTTCTGTCATTGCAAAAGTGGGATCGGTTAAAACTTGTATTAAAAGGCACATCAGGAAAGTGAATTTTTTCTTTATTTTAAAATTCATATTTATCCCCGGGAAACGGGGCAGGATTTTCATCCTGTCCCGTCATTTCAGGCTATTTCTCCCATTGCGCCAGTTTGGCTTTCCATACCACAAAACGCAGCTTTATATTTCCACCCCGAGACTCCATCATTGAAACAACGATGATGGATACGATACCCGGAATAGCCAAACCTGCCCAACTACCAGGGTCAAAATGCTGCATCAGATTCATAAATCTGTTGTGCAATACCCGGTAATATCAAAATAATACCCCCCGAAAACAGATTTCTCTGTTGAGACTTGTAGCCCAACAAACTCATCCCTGCACCAACAAGCACGGCCATCAGCAAAACAATAACGCCAGGATTAGCCAATAAATTAATGCCCACACATCACCAGGCCCACCACGGCTATACGTCTGTACAGGTCCTGTCTGTAGTGGCTACGGTATGAAATTTCATACACCATTGCCATTTTGATGCCAATACACTGGCTGGAAATACTGTTTCATAGAGAAAACCACTCATCACCCGCAAGGT
>JAADIL010000033.1 GCA_013151355.1 Gammaproteobacteria bacterium | reverse complement strand
GCCCGCAATGATTTATTTATTCTGTCGCCGTAGCGATGCGATCAAAAATACTGTCGCCTTCCACATTGATAAATTTGCGCAGGCCGGGATGCAGTGACTCGGCCGATTTGATGGCTTCACGCACCTGCTGCATATTCACTTCAGCAATGGAGTAAATGACCTTGTTTTGTTTGTCCGTCCAGTGTCCGATAACCTCGATGCCTGTCAAGTCAATATTCGCCAGTTGATCCATCTGCTGTGCGACATGTTGTGCGTTAAAACCACTTTCATCGGCATCACCCGAGGCAATAAAATCACGTGAGACGATTTCCACATACGAAGCCAGAATACGGTTAATTTCACTACGTGCGCGATTGTCGGCGGTGGAGGTTTGCAGCGAAAAATCACCCAGCATGGGTGCGGAACCCACCCCGTGAAACTGTCGTCCATCTCTGGATGTGCGAATGGTGCTGCCTTCGTTCACCCAGGCGGGAATACCATTGGCGTCTGCTGCATCATTCAGGGCCGAATTATTTGCACAGGCCAGCAAAATCCAGGTTGTGCTGATCAACACGCACCAGCGCATGGCAACACGTGTCATATTTGAATCTGTAATTGCACCGAGATATTTTTTCATCATATTTCCCCATCTTGTTCGCAGGCTGCACAAACCCTGAAAACATCCGCTACCATCGAGTGTAGCAACAACTTGTTATCTACCAATTGTTATCTACCAGGTGGTCAAGAATACACCATGCGGATTTTTGCTGCATTTATGATCAACAATTGTGACGAAGGATGGCGTGCTTGTCAGCAATGCAAAAAAGCCGCAACGACACTGTCGCTGCGGCTTTTTGGTGACTGGCTGTCTTTGGTGAGAGTATTACGACAGGAAACCAGGGAGTTTGTTATTGACGCATTGTCGTTCAGGAACCCCCGGTTCCAGGTTTAAAGCCCATTGTTTTCAAGCTGTTGGTTCCAGTACTCAGCCTTGTGCAGGTTTTTTTCCAGACCAAACCAGCCTTCACGATAAGCCGCAGCCAGGAACTCCTGTGCTTTGGTATAACCATTGGATGCTGACTTTTGATACCACTGCACGGCCTTTTGCTCGTCCGATGCCACTCCGAGTCCACGATGATACATCAGCGCCAGATTAAACTGGGCGGCGGCATCACCCTGACTGGCCAGTGGCTGCCATGCTACCACGGCAGCGGCGTAGTCACCGGCTTCGGAGGCCAGCAGACCTGCGTTGTAGCTACTTTTTCCCTGCGAATGCGCAGGAGTAAAGACCACCGTAAACACCAGCATGGTCAATAAAACTGCGGCACGAATAACAAGATTTTTGTGTTTCATGGAGGTCCCCTCTCTGGTCAGTTCCAGGTTCCGATAAAGCATTTTTGGTTCATCCGGTGTATCGGGCCAGTACACAGAAACCGTGTGACCGGGGTCACAACAACGTTCTCAAAACAGCCACTGCGAACCAAGCATCCAGATACCCAGCAAAACGAGGAAACCGGCGAAGATTTTTTTCAGAACCGGTGTTGGCAGACGATGAGCCAGGGCGGCCCCCAGAGGTGCGAACAACACGCTGGTAACGGCAATACCGACCAGTGCCGGACCGTACACAAAACCGGTAGAATTTGCGGGCAGTTGTGCATTGCCCCATCCCAGCAACACATAACTCAATGCACCGCTCACGGCGATGGGCAGGCCACAGGCGGCCGAGGTGCCCACGGCCTGTTGCATGCGCAATTTGCAGGCATCAAGAAAAGGCACCGTCAGGGTGCCACCGCCGATGCCCACCAGTGCAGATACGGCACCGATTACACCACCGACCAGCCCCATGCCCGGCAAACCGGGCAAATTCCGTTTTGCAAACGCATCTGCCGACGGGCGCAGACTCAGCAGCATCTGTGCCGCCACCAGCAACTCAAAGACACCAAACACCATTTTGAGTGCCGCTTGCGGCATGACTGACGCCAACATCGCCCCCAGCCCGGCTCCCAACAGGATGCCCGGCGTCAGTCGCCAAAACACCGGCCACAAAACATTGCCACGCTGGTGATGTGCGCGAACAGAAGACAGAGAGGTAAACACGATCACCGCCAGCGAGGTGCCAATGGCCAGTTGCACCATTTGTGAACCACCGAGGCCATCGGCCTGCCAAAGCATCACCAGCACTGGCACAATGATCAGTCCGCCACCTACACCCAGCAGACCCGCCATGATGCCGGCAAAAGCACCCAGCACGGCATAGGCAATTAACATGTCCACAGGAAAGTGTCGTGGCGGTTAAACAAAAAACGATGGCACTTGCACGGAGCCTTACGCATCAGTTTGTGTGTTGTCATCAAGCACTACCGGTACCGGTCTGGCGATATGGTATCCCTGCCCAAAATCCACACCGATGGCCTGCACGGCTTTCATGACTTCACTGGTGGTTACAAACTCCGCCACGGTTTTGATGCCCATAACATGACCAATCTGGTTGATGGCTTCCACCATGGCGTAATCAATGGGGCTGGTGTCGATATCTTTGACAAACACACCATCGATTTTCAGGTAATCCACCGGCAGATTCTTGAGATAACTGAAAGAACTCAGACCGCTGCCAAAATCGTCCAGCGCAAAGCGACAACCACGACTTTTCAGCTCGGTGATAAAACGCATAGCGCGGGTCAGATTGGCAATTGCCGCCGTTTCGGTGATTTCAAAACACACCCGCTCGGGTGCTACGGCGCTTGCCGTTAATTCTGCCAGCACAAATTCCAGAAAACTGTCTTCGCACAGCGATTGTGCGGAAAGGTTAATCGAGTACGATACCGGCTGCGCAGCCTGTTTGCCCAGCAGCGCCAGGGCGTGAGATACCACCCAGCGATCAATGGCAGGCATCAGGTGGTAGCGTTCAGCGGCGGGCAGAAACAGGTTGGGAGTGATGATCTCGCCGTCTTCACGTTGCAAACGTAGTAAAATTTCACTGTAGTGATAATCTGCTTTGTTGACCTCGGACAGCGGCTGAATATGCTGGTGATACAATTGAAAGTAATTATTATCCAGTGCTTCGCGGATGTGTTGCAGCCATTGCATTTCACCCCGGTGGCGAGTCAGCGCCAGGTCATTCTGCACAAAGACATGCAGACGATTGTGGCCCTGGTCCTTGGCCACGTAACAGGCTGAATCGGCGGCACTCAGTACGTCGGTAAGGCTGCCGCTGTGCGCATTGATGGGCACCAGCCCCAGGCTCAGGCCCACATTGAAGGACTTGTCCTGCCAGGTGAAACGAAAATTTTTGGCCATTTTGAGAATGTTGCCCGCGATCTCTTTTGCCTGCGCCAGTGAACAGTCTTCCAGCAGCAGGCCAAATTCGTCACCCCCCAGACGCGCGACACTGTCATCTTCACGCAAAATGGCGCGGAACCGCGCGCCAAGCTGTTTAAGCAATTCGTCACCGGCTATATGTCCACAGGTGTTATTGACCACCTTGAACTGATCCAGGTCCAGATGGCACAGGGCATGTTCGCGACCATCCATCTCACACCCGACCATGGCCAGTTCCAGCCGCGCCTCAAATTCGTGACGATTGAGCAGACCGGTCAGCGCATCGTGGCTGGCCTGATACGACAGGCGCCCCGCCATTATGCTCAAGTCCGTGGTGTCGTGGAAGGTGAGTACTGCGCCGCGCACTTGCGCACCCGCTTCGCGAATGGGTGCCACGCGTAATTCCACGGCGAATTCCTTGTTGCCTCTGCGATTACGCAAATTCACCGAACCCGGCAGGGTAAGACCCTCCCCGGTTTTCAGACACAGCATCACCGGGTTTCCCAGCGATGCACCGGCTTCATCACCCAGACGCAACACCTGTTCCACCGCGTGGCCTTGTGCTTCTTGCGATGTCCAGCCGGTAAACTGTTCAGCCACCGGATTGAGGTATACCACCTGGCCATTGGTGTCGGTGGTAATCACACCATCACTAATCGATTGCAGAGTCACTTTTGCCAGCTGGTGAGCCTCCTGATACAACAGCTCTGCCTGCTGACGTTTTTCTTCCAGCAGCTGGGTATGCACCACGGTTGTCGCCTCTCGCGCCAACAGATTCAGCACGTCGTGATCCTGCCGGGTGAAATGTCGCACTCGCCCCTTGACGCTGGCACCAATTGAACCAATGACCTCGCCCTCCGCGATCAGTGGTGCAGCAATAAGCGAGGCAGTGCCATATTGTTTGGCGAGGCGCTGATTGACCCGAAAATCTTCTGTGGCATTGACGGCCTCAACCAGGCGCCCCTCATTAAAGGCTGTCACCAGTAACGAAGGCTCATCCCGCGACAGACGAAAATGTCCCTCGGGTCGGTAGTCGCTTCCTGTGACTGAAACAATAATCAGTTCCTGCGGGTCTTTTCCCTGTAACAATAAATAGGCCATATTTGCATCCAGCGCCTGGGCACAAATTTTTACCAGATTATCGTAGGACTCGCCAATGCTGGCCGCCGTGTTCACACTGCGTAACACCTGGTTACCGATCTCAAGAATTTTCCCCTGTAAATACAAATGCTCCAACAGGTTTTGATATTGCCCGGTGAGCACACCCAGTTCATCCGTGGAGCAGGCTCGCAAGTCAGGCTTGCAAGCCAGCGGGGCACCGGCTGCCAGTTCCAGTGGTTGCAAAGCCTGACCAAAACTGCGCATGAAAATTTGTGCACCCACCAATGCCAGGGCCTGCAAGACCAGCCAGACAACAAAAGTCTCTGACGTGAAATAATCAGTGCGGGTCCAGTAGTACTGTACCAGTGTGGTATCCACCAGCAGTGGCACCAGTGCTGCGATCAGGAATACCCGGGTACGAATGGTAATAACGGGTCGCTTCAGTCGCATGGGTTGCAGAGCCCGGCCAAACAAATCAAACAGCTTAAAAAAAATCGGCAGGCCAACGATAATAGACACCGCCAGCGCCACCAGATTAATGCGAAACCAGTCCACGGGCCGGGCCACAAAATCGCTGTACCACTCTGCGCTGTAGATTACCGTCACGGGTGCAATGAACAAATACGCCAGAAAAACACCCCAAAAATATCGCGGGAAACTGCGCACCTGTGCCAGGGCGGCATCTGCCAGTTTTTCCTGTTGCTGAAAATTTTCCGCGCCCACGTAGTTGGTCACAGAAGACACGCAACGCTGGAAATACCACACGGCTAACACCAGTGATAACACATCGAAACTGGGTTGAGGCAGAGAGCCAAGAACGGCTGTCATCTGCGCCACGGTAAACATTTCGATGTACAACAGAAATGACAGGCCAAACACGGGCGGCATAGTCCAGGCGAGGATGATCAATAGGCGAAATTTACGCAGAAATTCGGCGCGAGTCAGCGTTGGCACTTCGATTTGTGGTGGAGTTTGTGCGGCATTGTCTGCCTGATTGTTTTGCCTCATATTGATTTACTTGCGGAACCTCTGGTTATTTCACCCACAACGTCTTCGCATTCACGAATTCACGCAAACCATGCTGCGATAACTCCCGCCCGTAACCCGAAGCCTTGATACCACCGAAAGGCAGACGTGGGTCACTTTTCACCATGCCATTAACGAAGGCCGAACCACATTGCATCTGTCGCGCAAACTGTTCACCACGCGCAGTGTTTTGTGTCCACACACTACCGCCCAGACCAAAACGTGAACCGTTACTCACGGCCAGCGCCTCGGCCTCGTCAGCGACACGAATCACTGCCGCCACCGGACCAAACAACTCTTGTTCATAAGCGACCGTACCCGGCATAACTTGATCCAGAATCGTCGCGGAATAAAAGGCACCAGGGCCTGCCACGGGCTTGCCTCCTGTCAGCGCCACGGCACCAGCGGCAATACTTGCCTGCACCTGGCCATGTAATTCGTCGCGCAAATCACCGCGCGCCATGGGTGCCAGTGTGGTTTTTTCATCGGCGGGATCACCCGGATGCAACTGCACCACCGCTTCAACAAAACGCGCCACAAATTCATCGGCGATGGCATCTACCACAATAAAACGTTTGGCGGCGATACAACTCTGTCCGCAATTAAGAAAACGCGACAACACGGCCTGCTGCACCGCCAGATCAAGATTGGCATCGTCCAGCACCACAAAGGCATCTGCACCACCCAGTTCCAGCACCGATTTTTTCAGATGTTTACCGGCCACGGCAGCCACTGCACGACCCGCTGGTTCACTACCGGTAAGGGTGACGGCTTGTACGCGTGGATCGGCAATCACCCCGGCCACCTCGCGAGCGTCGATCATCAGCGTGCGAAACACACCTTCGGGAAATCCGGCCTCACGTACCAGGCGTTCGATAGCCAGCGCGCACTGCGGCACATTGGAGGCATGTTTGAGCAAACCGGTATTGCCTGCCGCCAGAGTCGGGGCAATAAACCGGAACACCTGCCATAGCGGGAAATTCCACGGCATTACTGCCAGCACCGTGCCCAGTGGCTGATAGGCCACCAGACTCTTGCCAGCGTCCGTGTCGACAAGTTCGTCAGCAAGAAATGCTGAGGCCTGTTCGGCATAAAATTCACAGCCCTGCGCGCATTTTTCCACCTCGGCACGAGACTCGGCGATGCGTTTGCCCATCTCCAGTGTCACCAGCTGCGCCAGCGACTCCTGTCCGGCACGCACCAC
>JAADIL010000263.1 GCA_013151355.1 Gammaproteobacteria bacterium | reverse complement strand
GAGATCAACAGCCGGATCAAGGTTCGCAAACCATTGACCTGCAAGAATCGTTTTGCCGTAGCCGGCCGGGGCCTTGACAACCACCAGAGTTAGGTTATTCGAGTTGGAGAGTCGGACAACAAGACGATCGCGGGCAACAAGCCCTGTTTCCCGAACCGGCGGAACGAGCTTGGTGCGTATAACTACAAATTCATTGTCGGCCAACTAAGTGTCCCATATTGCATTATATAGTGACTATTAAGCCATTCGATTACTACGTGCAAAATTAATCAGATTTCAACCTAACCATTTGCGGCTGTTGTATTCAACTATTCAACCACTTATACCCGGAAGTCTGGCACTTACGTGCCCTATCCTTCGATAGGGATTCCGCTAACGCTTTCATTTATTATCTGAAATTAATACTTACAGAAATTATACAATATTGCAGTCACCGAATTTCCTGCCAATGACCCGGATATTTTATTAAACAATATGGCAATCCTTGCATGAAAACCGGTCGCCAGGCACATCTGAGTTTCGCACCTGCACAAGTCATTGTCGAGGACTTGCCGGGGGGTGGGTTCATCCTGCGCTCACCGATGAACCTTAAACCGTATGCGGGGAATATATGTAGCTATTTAGCCCACTGGGCGGGGCGGGCACCGGAACGAAGTTTCCTCGCGGAACGTGATCCAGCAGGTGGCTGGCAGCGGGTGTCCTACAGCGAAACCCTGCACAAGGTTCGGGCTATCGGTCAGGCGTTACTTGACCGGGACGTAACTGTCGACCGACCCGTCATGATCCTCTCAGACAACAGTATCGAGAATGCTCTGTTGCAACTCGGCGCCATGTATGTGGGGTTTCCGGTGACGTTGATCTCGCCTGCTTATTCGCTGATGTCAAAAGATTTTGGAAAGCTCAAATATGTGTTCGACCTGGCTCGGCCCGGGTTGGTGTTCGCAGACAATGCAGAACGATTTAGGGCGGCCCTGGCAGCCCTGGATCTCAGTGACGTGCTGCTCGTGGCGAAACAGAATTTCATACCAGAACTCGATGTGACTGGTTTCTCCGAACTTACGAACACCAAAGCAACCACGGCAGTAGAGGCTGCCTTTTCTAAAGTGGGTCCTGGCACGGTTGCCAAAATTCTTTTTACTTCCGGTTCTACCGGTGAGCCAAAAGGGGTGATCAACACCCACCGCATGCTGTGTTCCAACCAGCAGGCTATTGTCCAAATTTGGCCTTTTATCACTCGGTGCCCCCCGGTCCTGGTTGATTGGCTGCCGTGGAACCACACTTTCGGGGGTAACCACAATTTCAATATGATCCTACGAAATGGCGGAACCCTGTATATAGATAGCGGCAGACCGGTACCCGGTTCGATCGAGACGACGATCAACAATCTTCGTGCCGTCGCCCCCACGCTCTACTTCAATGTGCCCCGGGGCTTTCAAATGATATTACCCTACCTGGAGGAGGATGAGCAGTTGCGCGATCACTTCTTCTCCAACCTTGAAACGATATTTTACGCGGCCGCAGCATTGCCACAGGACCTATGGGATCGCTTGGAAGATCTGTCCCTTGCCGCACGAGGCGAGAAAGTGGCCATGACCTCAGCTTGGGGATTAACGGAAACGGCGCCACTGGCCACAGGGGTGCATTTCCTGGTTGAAAGGGCTGGAGTAATCGGGCTTCCGGTGCCGGAAATGGAACTGAAGATGGTGCCGAACCACGGCAGGCTGGAAATGCGCGTGCGCGGTCCTAACGTCACACCAGGATATTACAAACGCAACGATTTGACTCGTGAAGCTTTCGATGAAGATGGTTTTTTTCTGACTGGAGATGCCGGCAAACTGGTCGACCCCGATGATCCTGCTAAAGGCATTCTTTTTGATGGCCGTGTGGCCGAGAACTTCAAGCTTCTGACTGGTTCATGGGTAAATACTGGCGCCGTTCGCATCGCTGCAATTTCTGCCGGTACACCGATAATCCAGGACGCTGTGGTGGCCGGACATGATCGTGACGAAATCGGGCTGTTGGTATTTCCCAATTTTTCCGCCTGCGCAGAAATTGCCGGCCTTCAACCCGACACACCCCCATCAAAACTGGTGGGCCTCGAGAAAGTTCGTAACGTCTTACGCAAGAGCCTTGCCGCCTACAATGCAGAAAACCAAGGTTCCAGCATGGCCATCATGCGTGTACTGCTGATGGTGGAGCCACCAGATATCGATGCTGGTGAAATCACCGATAAGGGCTATATCAACCAGCATGCCGTTTTGCAGCGGCGACACGGTCTGGTTGATAAACTGTATAGTGGTGATTCCCGGGTAATACTGGTAAAGGCCTCCAGCAGGTAGCCTGGAAGAACCAATTTCCTGTTGGATTACTATTCGCTCCAACAGGAAATTGGTGACCAAGTGCCGTAGTTGATGAAAATAATCGTTGGGTCGAGCTCAACTTTAGAAACGATAGCCCACCCGAACACCCAGAGTTCGAGGCTGGCCATAGGCTTCCAGATTGCAGCCACAAGCCTGAGATAAATCTAGCCCAACGATCGCATAACGTTCGTCAAATACATTTTTAATATATGCGCCGATAGTGTACCTGCCACCTTCGAAGACAAAGTTTGCGTAGAGATCAGTCACTGTGCGGCTGGGAATCACACTGGCGTTAAAGTTCTTGGCATTGTGAAAAAACTCCGATTGGTAATTAACCCATGCACCTGCATTTAGTTCACCACCAAATACATTATATGCGGAGTAAGCAAGGCGCATACTTGCAGAGAATTCCGGAGTATAGGTGGGTCTCGTATTAGTGATTATACCTGGTGCAATTACGAAATCTTTGACTTTTGCATCAATATATGCCCCCGTCACAGTAAGACGAAAACCACCGCCGACATTCACCGTTGCATCAAATTCAACACCAGTTGAGCTCGCATCATAATTCTTCACGCTACCCGACAAAGTGGTGAAAAGAAACGACTGATAGTCGGTATAATCATAGCGGAAGACCGCCATATTTATTGCATAGAGGTTATTCGGGTCCGTATATTTAATTCCGGCTTCAAGGGACATCAAAGTCTCAGGGTCATACGGGATTTCGGATGGGCTGAGTGCCGGTGTACCATCAAAATATTGACCGTTATAGCTACCGCCTTTAACACCGCGATTGAACCCCAGATAATAGAACATACTTTCACTCGGTCGAAATTCCAACTGAAGTTTGCCTGCCCATAAATAGTCGGTGCGACTATCGTTAAAAGCCGGGTGTGGGCCCAAGGCCAGTATAGGTGCGTTGACATCTACGGTGTAATCATCAAGGTTCTGAAAAAGCGCTGTGAAGTAATCATAATCCTGCTTTTCCTGAATAATACGACCGCCCGCCACCAGTCGCCATTCGGGTGTAAAATCATAAAAGACCTGACTAAAAATTGACGTTGATTTGGTTTTAAGCTTGAACACAGCGAGGGGATCAACACCGGTTGCGCCCAAACCAAACAAGCCGGCAAATATTGAACCCGTTGGCCCAAGGATACCTTGCGCATTCTCTGCAGTGATATCCAGATAATATAAACCTGCGGTCCAGGAAAGTTTATCATCAGAACCACTCAGTCTTATTTCCTGGGCGAATGTGTCAGTATCTGACATATTACCAAACGCACTAAAATTGACAGGCGAGGAATCCACGTCAAGCATAAAAGTCTTTTCATAATTTGCATAAGACGTTACTGATGCAAGACTTACTTCACTCCATTTCTTATTGATATGCAGGGTGGCTCCGTTAGTATCAAACCGGTTTAGATCACTCAGTGCGAAATCCTTTGAAACTTTACGATCATTGATATCTTCAGGAATGTAACCAAAAATGGTGGCTGGGGTAAATTCCGACCCGATAACACGACCAAAGTCATCGGTTTCGACTGTAGCGCCTAAAGTAGTCCATGGGGATTCTGATAGATTCTGATCCGCCGCTGAAAGCGTAAGGCGAAAATCAAGTGTGTCAGTCGCCTGATACAAGAACTGCAGGCGTCCGGCAAAGGTCTCCTGATTACCTATATCCTGCCCGCTCGGCGATATATCAGGTGATGAGTTGTCAGGATAGACATTATTCCAAATTGACCCGTTACTATTCCAAACACCCGAAATGCGTGCAGCTATTTTTTCTCCAAGCGGGAAATTTATTCCACCTTCAATTTTTTTAGTGCTGAAAGTGGCATAACCAGCATCTACATACCCACTAACTTCACCAATAACCGGTTTATTAATAACCATGTGAACCAAGCCACCCGTCGCATTTCTTCCAAAAAGCGTACCTTGTGGTCCTTTTAACGCCTCGACGCGCTCGATATCAAATAGTGCCATGTTTTGCCCTTGCTGAGAGGCAACATAGACATCATCAACATAGACGGCGATAGGGGCTTCGATGGCATCATTAAAATCGCTTTGGGTAACCCCGCGGATGGAGAACTGAACACTTTGGCCACCATAAGTACCGGAGAGCGTGATGCCGGGGGTTAACAGAGCAATCTCAGAACTGGTTGTAATTCCTTGCTGTTTTAGTGTGTCACCACTATAGGCAGCGATTGTGATTCCGACATCACTTAGTTTTTCATCACGTCGTTGAGCAGTAACCACGACTTCTTCCAGTGTTGTCTCGCTCACTTCCTGTGTTGCCCCGTACAGGCTTGTTGTCATAATTAAATTTGAAATCAGAAAAAGAAAAGACAAACTTCCAAGAACGCCCTGATAATATTTCTTCACTTCAATAATCTCCCAATAACTCAGGCCACAATGTGTAAAATCAAACCATTAATTATTTTCCAGAAGAGTGACAAACTTCAGTAAATGGCGGTCACACTCATCTCTAATGATAAAAACTATCTTTGTTTCAACACATATGCACTATCGAAAGATAGGGGGTAAGGATTTGACTGACGTAAAACGTAACTTTGGAAGCCAGACAGAGCATTACCTGTTGATGATTGCTAGTCAGTAAATGTTGCTGCGTAATTCACCAGGCAGGCCAAAATTTTGAGTCGTTTATAATCGAAGAATTCGCTAAAGGAGTTCAATCGACAAAGACAAGCTGCTGGCGTTATTTTTACTCCAGAAACCAGGAACAGCGCACAAAAGTTTGTCTTTTCAGAGGAAAGATTATTCAGTTGCCAATGAACTGCATTTAAAACAATTGAAGGAAAACCTTATGTCCCGCGTACCATTGATCAAACCCGAAAATAATGATGACCCGGTCATCAACGAAATGTTCGCCTGGGTGACGGAAGTAGAGGGAGGTGTACCCAACCATTTTTATGTCGAGATGAATTTCCCTGAGCATTTCAAGGCAAAGTTGGCTGCAACCCAGGTGCTTTGGCAGATGGGCGAGATGTCCATGCCGGAAATCCAGCATGTGGGTATTGCGGTCTCTCAAGCCAATGCCTGCCAATATTGCACGGCGGCTTTTTGTACGCTCCTCAATTATGGGCTGGGTGCAGACGAAGATAAAACCAAGGCACTGCTGACCGAAGGCAGCGATGCCATTGAAGACCCGCGCACCAGGACGATGGTCGACTTCGCCCTGAAGGTCAATGCCGATGCTCACGCGATTACCGATGACGATATTGCGGCATTGCGGGATATTGGCCTGGGCGACAAGGGGATTGTGCAGCTGGTGCATCTTGTCAGTGATTTTGCCTCTTACAATCGCCTCAATACGGCCCTGCAGACCGATTACGATTACCGCGATATGTGGCGCGCCGTGGCGTTTAACTGGACCCGCAAAGAGGGTGAAGCCGAGGGTGATAACACACGCGGGGTGCGTTGAGGGCTGGGTTACAGGGTTGTTGTCTCCGCTTTGCTTTGCGAACTACGCTGTAGTTTGTGGTGGATCCACGCTCTGATCCGGCTGAAGAATT
>JAADIL010000176.1:10894-14212 GCA_013151355.1 Gammaproteobacteria bacterium | reverse complement strand
CGAGAACGGATTAAATATGGATATAGACTGGTTAGCCAGGTTATCGTGTGTTCATTCCCAAAACGTTTTCCTCCGCTTGATGTGACATATCTCCTTACGTTCATTACTCGTGTGTAACCACCATATTCGCGTGTAACCACTGCATTCGTGCGTGACCACTGTAAAAATGTCTACAACCGAAAAGTCAAAGGATTGAATTAATGACAACTTCTGTAACCCGTGCTGAACATATTAATCGCGGATCGGCTCAGTCGGTCTCTTACGAACCGATTGCGATTGTCGGCATGGGATGCCGGTTTCCAGGCGGTTCCAACAATCCATACGAGTTTTGGGAAAACCTGGTTAACGCTAAAAATTGCATCACGCCAACACCGGAAGACCGCTGGAATGTGGATAACTTTTTTTCTGGTGTAAAAAACAAAAAGGCTAAAATGAATACCCGTTGGGGTGGGTATATCGATGGCTTTGATGAATTTGATCCGGTGTTTTTCGGCATCTCCCCTCGCGAAGCGGATTACATGGATCCCCAGCAACGTAAATTGCTGGAAGTGACGTGGGAGGCCATGGAAGATGGCGGTTTGCAACCCTCGATGTTGAGTGGAAGAGCCGTTGGCGTATTTATTGGGGGGTTCACCCTCGATTACAAAATCATGCAATTCACCAATCCTGATTTTTCAAATATTGATGCTCACACCGCCACGGGTATCATGATGACGATGCTGTCTAACCGCATCTCTTATATCTATAATCTCAACGGCCCCAGTTTGTCTATTGATACGGCCTGTAGTTCTTCGCTGGTCGCTGTTGATCTGGCCTGCAGGAGCTTGCAACAGGGTGATAGTGAAGTTGCCCTGGCTGGCGGTGTATTGTTGAACATGGCACCGCAGTACACTATTTCAGAGACCCAGGGGGGCTTCCTTTCGCCGACGGGCTCTTCCCATGCCTTTTCTTCAAGCGCCGATGGTTATGTACGATCCGAGGGTGTTGGGGTGGTGGTGTTGAAAAAATTGTCCGCCGCCATTGCTGACGGGGATCAAATACATGCGGTCATTCGGGGCACGGCCGTGAATCAGGATGGCAAGACCAATGGCATTACCGTGCCGGATGCTGATGCCCAGTTCAGGCTTATGAAAAAGACCTATGCCCTGGCGGGCGTTGATCCGGGTAAAGTGCAATATATTGAAGCCCATGGTACCGGTACGCCGGTAGGAGATCCTGTCGAAGCCGAATCCGTTGGCCGTTTACTGGCGCTTAACCGCTCAGAAAAGGATCGCTGTTATATCGGTTCGGCCAAGACAAATATCGGTCATACCGAAGCGGCAGCCGGCATGGCCGGATTGATCAAGACCGTTATGGCAATAAAACACGGCAAGATTCCGCCTCACCTGCACCTGACAGAAATCAATCCCAAGATTGATATCGATAAACATCCCTATGATATTCCAACAACGCTGGTTGACTGGCCTGAGCATGAAGGCCCGATGCTGGCTGGCGTCAATTCATTTGGTTTTGGTGGCACCAATGCTCATCTTGTTCTGAGTGAATATATCGAGGAAGAAAACGAATCAACCCGGCACATTAGTTCGGATAACACGACGACTGTTTTGCTTGACGGTCAAGAGACCATCAAGTTATTTCCTGTCAGTAGTCGGGATAAAGCCTCATTGCAGCAACAAGCACGGGTGCATGTGCAGCGTATAGAGCAATTGGCGTCAGAAAAAGAGGTAGACGACCTGGCCTATACCAGTGCCCATATCCGTGAACAGCATGAACACCGGGCCACCTTCATCTACCGCAACAAAGCGGAACTGATGGATAAAATGCGTGACTTCATTGCCAATGAAGACATGCGGGGCGCCAGCCTGGGCCGGGTCAAAAAAGACAGTGATCAAAAACTGGTTTGGGTGATGACCGGTATGGGTCCACAGTGGTGGGCCATGGGGCGTCAACTCTATCAACGGGAACCCGTCTTCAAACAAGCGATTGATGAGATCCATGAAGAATTTCTCCGTCAGGTGGATTGGTCGTTACTGGATGAATGGATTTACGCCGAAGAATCGGCGTCAAACATGGCCAACACCTGGTTGGCGCAAACAGCGAATTTTGCGTTACAGATAGGGCTTGCCCGAATGTGGCGTCAATACGGTCCTGAACCGGCAGCTATTGTTGGTCACAGCACTGGAGAGATTGCCTCGTTTTATCTGGCCGGGGTATACAGCCTCAAAGATGCCGTTGCCGTTGCGGTTCATCGCAGTCGTTTACAACACCTGACTCACGGCATGGGCAAAATGCTGGCTGTGGGGTTGACCGAGTACGATGTTCAGACCTATATCGCCAGATATAATGGCGAAATTTCCATTGCCGCCATTAACAGTCCTGACGCCCTGGTGCTGGCCGGTGATGAGGCGGTACTGAATACGTTGTCCGCCGAGTTGCAACAGCGGGAAATTTTCAATCGCTTTCTTCGGGTGGACGTGCCCTACCATAGTCCGGTAATGGACCAGATCAAGGATGATCTGCTGCAATGCCTGTCCGGGTTGCAACCACAATCAGCCACATTGCCGTTGTATTCCACGGTGACCGGTGAACGGGTTTATGGTCCGGAACTGGACGCTGATTATTGGTGGCTGAACGTTCGTCAACCTGTCTTGTTTGCCAAAACCAGCCAGGAAATGATCGATGATGGTTACCACAACTTCCTGGAAGTGGGGCCTCATCCGGTGTTAAGCGCCGCCATTCAGGAAGTGGCGACGGCGTTAAAGACCACGGTGAACGTCGTTGCGTCGTTACACCGTGAACAATCTGAGCAGGCGTATTTTTTTACGGCCCTGGCTTCTTTGCACAGCATGGGAGTCAAGCTTGACTGGCCGACCCTGTATCCTGATGGAAAGGTTGTCCGCGTTCCAACCTACCAATGGCGTAAAGACAAGTATTGGCACGAAACACCTTTTTATAACCGTATTCGATGCGGCAAGACTGATCATCCACTGCTGGGTAATCGGCAAGTGGAACACATCAACAGCTGGCGTAGCGATATCAGCCTCGAAAAGTATCCCTATTTAAAAGATCACAGTATCCAGCAACAGTGCATTTTACCAGCGGCGGCCTATATTGAAATGGCCTATGGGGCGTTAACACAACGCTGGGGCAACGCGGATTACAGCCTCCATGATCTCAGTATAGAAAAGGGACTGTTTCTTAAAGACGACACTGACCCGCAAACGACCCTGCAATTTGATGAAAGCAGTTCCAGCTTTACCATCACCAGCAAAAATGTAATGCCATCACTGTCCGGGGCAGATGTTGCTTCAGCGGGGG
>JAADIL010000176.1:0-10865 GCA_013151355.1 Gammaproteobacteria bacterium | reverse complement strand
CGCGCTTATGTCAAACGTCATTATAAAAAACAATCGGCAGATGTGTTTGATGTAATGGCATGTCAGCAAAGGCTGGACAAGTGTATTGATCATGACGCCTGTTATGAAACACTGCACCACCATGCTTACCACTATGGCCCTGGCTTTCAGGGTATCCAGTCACTGTGGATCAGTAAAACTGAACTACTGGCCGAGATTGAACTGCCTGAGCATTTGGCAGCTGACAATGAGACCTACTACTTTCATCCCTCATTGTTTGACGCCTGTTTGCAAACAGTGATCTTTAGTGAAATTCTTCGTCTGACCGAAGGGCAGGAGCTGATCTCACGCCTGCCGGTCGCTATTAAGGAAATCGGCATCTCCGCCAATGCACCCAGGCGATTTTGGTGTCACACCGTCATCAGTCAACGTGATGATGAAAAAATGACGGCGGACATCACCCTCTATGATGAAAAACAACAGGCCTTCGGTCGTATCAATGGTTTTATCGCCAAGACCGTCGATAGTGTCGCCAGTGGTATGACCAGCCGCACCATCGATCAGTGGCTCTACCATCCTGATTGGCAAAATAAAACGATTGAAGAAGAGGACAAGGTGGACCTGGCCGACTGTTACCTGATTCTGGCGGATGACAAAGGAACCGGCCTGGCCCTGGCCCAATCATTACGACAACAAGGTGCCCATGTTTGCCTGGCGACCGCCCATGGCAAGCGTTCACAACCTGCCAACATCGACGATGATCTTCAATCGGCAACAATCAATCCATCAGAGCTGGCCGATAATGTTCAGTTGCTGCAAGCCCTCAATGCCCGCTACAAAGATTTTGGCATTATTCACTGCATTGGGCTGGACTCCATCGATGTAGATACGGTCGATCAGACCAGCCTCAATGAATACAAAGAAAGAAGCATCCATTCTTTGCTGATGCTTGCCAAGGCCATCATCCAGGTTAACGTTGGAGGAAAACTGTGGGTCATCACTCGAAACGGTTTGGCGATTCCACAACAAACAACGACGGTCGATGTATTATCCGCCTCCATTACCGGTATGAGTCGTGTATTGGCGCAACAAGAACTGGTGGATGTATGGGGTCGGCTGATCGATATTGACCATGGCAACAATATTGACGCCATCGTCAATGAACTCGGCACTCTTTGTGCCGATGACGAGATTGCCTATCGGAACAATACCCGCATCGCCAGCCGTTTGGTCGCGGCGCGTGACCTGCAACCCCCCTTTCCCCTGCGTTTAAATAACAACGCCACCTACATGGTCGTCGGCGGTTTTGGGGCCATTGGTCGGTTGGTGTGTACCATGTTAGTGAATCGTGGCGCCCGTCGTTTATTGATTACCAGTCGTGGCAGTTTGCCATCACGGGACCATTGGCAGCACATGGACCCGGGTCACCACCTCTATGAACGTGTTCAGTTTGTTCGTTCGCTGGAGGCTCTGGGGGCCGACGTTATCGTGTCAGATGTGGATGTCTGTCGTGAACGTGAATTAACCTACTTCCTGGAAACGTTTGCCAAACAAAGTTATCCGGACATTCGCGGCGTGTTTTTCTGTGCTGGCATCGTCAAGGACGCTATCGTGCAGAACATAGACAGCCGTGATTTTGATGATGTCTACGATACCAAGTCCATCGGTGCGCTTGCCCTGCATCGCTGTGTTGCCGACTATCCGCTGGATCACTTTGTGCTGTTTTCATCCGTTGCGGCGCAGATAACCACCATCGGTCAAACCAGCTATGCGGCCGGTAATGCCTTCCTGGATGCCTTGTGCCATCACCGTCATCAGCAAGGCCTGCCAGCGCTCAGTATCAATTGGGGCCCCTGGGCCATCGGCATGATCAAACAACTCAACCTGATTGAGCACTATCGCAGCCAGCGCGGCATTTCCTGCATTTTGCCGGAAGCCGGTGTCAAGGTCATGGAACGTATCCTTGATCAACCCCATGCGCAATTAACCGTGTGCGAGGCAAACTGGGCCCAGGTAGTTAAGTGGTATAACAAAACGCCCGCTCTGTTTGCTGATTTGTATGACCCGGCCGATGATCAGAGCGATACCGGGGAAGGTGGTTTTATTGATCACTACATCCAGCAGGAAACGTCCGATCGTGTTGCCTTTGTGTGTCAAAACCTGCGGACGGTCGTATCCCAGGTATTACGCATTGACGTGGAAAAAGTGGATGTGGACCTGGGCCTGATCAATCTGGGTATCGACTCCATCATGGCTGCTGAATTAAGCAACCGGATCAAGGCCTTGTTCGGTCATAGTTTAAGTCTGGTGAAACTCATCGGCGAGGGGCGCATCATTGATCTGGCCACCGAGTTGAATGATAAAATTGCGGCGGATAAAGAAATAATGGCTGCCGCGCAACAAACGAGCGCCGTGACTCTGGAACCGGTTGACGCCAATCATTCAATCATAGAAGCGCCCAACCCCTTTGCCGACATTGATGTTGCCGATGAATTCCCGTTATCTTATGGTCAAAAAGCGATTTGGTTTACTCATCAATTAAACCCCCTGAGCGCCGCCTATAACATTGGTGGTGTCATGCACATCCCTTCTCAATTGAATGTCGAGGCTCTGGAAAAGGCCATCCGTGGTGTCGTGCAACGTCATGCCGGGCTACGCACCAACTTTTTTGTTGTCGACGGTGAACCCGTACAGCGGGTTTACGCTTCACGTAATGATAACCTGGAGCTTGTCAATGTCCATGATCGCTCCTGGCAAGACATAAGACAGATGATCATCGCTGAAAATCAAAAACCGTTTAACCTGGAAAACGAGGCGTTATACCGTATTCGTTTATATCAGCAGAGCAACGACAGTTACTATTTTGCGATCAGCATCTATCACATCATTTCAGATGCCCGGTCGAACTATCTGTTTCTCAATGAAATGCAGGATTTATACGCCCGCTACAATAACAACGAAAACGTGAGCATTGAGCCCGTTGCGAGTAATTACAACGATTTTGTCCAGAGTGAGAACCGACTGATCAACAGTATTCGCGGTTCCAGTATGTATAAATATTGGCGCAAGCAATTACCGGCGCAGATTCCGCAACTGGCCTTGCCGCTGGATAAAAAACGGCCCGATGTCATGAGCAATAATGGCAGCTCATTCGACTTTGAAATTGACCAGGATTTAACCGCCCGATTAAAAGTCCTGTCGCGCCAGGAAGGGGCGACCATGTTCATGGCGTTGATGAGTGTTTATTATGTTCTGCTTCATCGTTATACCGAGCAGGATGACATCATTATCGGTAGTCCGGTTGCTGGCCGTACATCACCCGAGTTTGCTGATATTTACGGTTATTTTGTTAACCCGTTACCGCTGTGGCAAAACTTTAGTGATAATCCGACTTATCTGCAATTATTGTCCAGAGTCAAAGACAATACCCTGGCGGCGCTTGAAAATCAGGAATTCCCTTTTGCGCTGTTGGTGGATCGCCTGGAGCTGGAACATGACCCAAGCTATAGCCTGGTTTTCCAGGCGATGTTCGTATTGTTAAACCACCAGGTTGATCGCAGCCATATGGACGACAATAATGTCGCCCACTATAAAGGCTTCCCGATGCAATTGTTGCAAATGCCGGAGGAAGAAGGCCAATTTGATATCACCTTGTCCGTTTATGAAGAAAACGGCGTTTATCAATGTACCTTTAAATACAATACAGACCTTTTCGTTCCCGGCACCATTGAAA
The DNA here is from genome assembly GCA_013151355.1 of Gammaproteobacteria bacterium. Lineage (GTDB taxonomy): Bacteria > Pseudomonadota > Gammaproteobacteria > SZUA-152 > SZUA-152 > SZUA-152. The sequence goes on along the minus strand of JAADIL010000176.1, from coordinate 7,153 downwards.
ACATGGCCGGACATTTTATTCAACTGCTCCAACAATCACTGTCACAGCCGCAAAAACCGGTTAATGACTACTCGATGCTGAGTGATCTGGAAAAAAACAAGGTTATCAATGAATTTTCAAACCTGAACGTACTCCGTCAACGTCCGGACCAGGAATTCGTTCCGGTTCATCAGCAATTTGAACAACAGGCTCGCAACAATCCTGAGCAGACGGCCATCAAAATGAGTCATGAAGACGATGGTCACGAGAGTCTCAGTTATCAGCAATTAAACATCCGGGCCAATCAATTGGCCCATGTTCTGATCGATCGTGGTATTCAGCCGGGAACGATCGTTGCAATCTATCAGCACAAGTCCATCGACATGATGGTCAGCCTGCTGGCTTGCCTGAAGGCCGGAGCGCCTATTTGTTGTTAGAGCCCGGCCAACCTGTTGAGCGGTTACAGTCAATGCTGAGTGATGTGAGCGCTGCGTTGATTCTCCACACCGGGCATGACCATGATGATGTTTCAGCGCCGGAGTCTTGTTTCAGTTCCGCTTTACTGAATATTTCCGCCGTTAGCCTGACCGATATGAACCAGGCTAATCCCGTTATTACGCTTAACCCGCAAGACTGTGCGTATGTTGTGTTCACCTCCGGTTCCAGCGGGCAGCCTAAAGGCGTATTGGTGACACACGGTAACATCCACTCCATCACTGCATCATGGGCATCAGCCTACCGACTCAAGCGCACGGATATTCATTGTCAAATGGCGACGATTGGTTTTGATGTCTTTTGTGGTGACTGGGTCCGGGCACTGTGTCATGGCGCACAATTGGTGCTGTGTGACAAAAATACCCTGTTGAACATTCCGTTGTTGTATCAAACGTTACAAGACAATGCGGTGACCATCGCGGAGTTTGTGCCAACGGTGTTGCACAAACTGATGGACTATCTCGTCGATAGTGGACAAAAGCTGGATTTCATGAACACGATCATTGTTGGCTCAGAGCGATGGACCATTGCCGACTATTGGCGTTTGCGTTCTCTGGCCGGGGACAAGACCCGTATCATTAATTCCTACGGCACGTCTGAGACAACCGTGGATACCAGTTTTTTTGATCTCGGCGAACTGGAACAACCGTCGCATCCGGAGCAGAGCCAGACAGCAATTCCCATTGGTAAGCCTTTTGATAATAGTTGTGTGTTTGTTCTTGATAACAAAATGCAACCCGTCGCAACCGGGATTATTGGCGAGATGTATATTGGTGGACAGGGCATTTCATCAGGTTATGCCAACAACCCTGAGCAAACCGCCCGCTGTTTTATAGAAAGCCCGTTAACCAACGAACTCAAACAACGGGACGGTATTTCCAGCCGACTGTACCGCACCGGAGACCTGGTCAAGTGGGATCATCTGGGTAACTTGCACCTGACCGGACGTCGTGACAGCCAGGTCAAGATTCGCGGCCATCGCATAGAGTTAGGTGAAATCGAAGCAGTAATAAGCCGTAACGACAGCGTTTCACGGGCCGTTGCCGCCGTGTGTTCAGATCCTGGGGGGCAGCAACAGATCTGCATTTATTATGAATTACGCCCTGACTGTCAGCTGGAATCCGAGACCTTGCACAGTGCCGCAGCCAAGGCATTACCGTCCTATATGATACCTCGCTATTATCAGGTCGTAACGCATATTCCGGAACTGGCAAACGGTAAAACAGACTTCAACAATTTACCCAAACCTGAATTCAAACGAACAGCAAAACAATTCAGTCGTCCCGGCACATGGTACGAAACAGAAATGGCTGATATCTGGTCAGACATGCTTGGCGTAAAGTCGATCAGTTTGTACGATGACTTTTTTGAACTGGGGGGTAATTCGCTCTATCTGATCGAACTCACTATCAAGATCCAGCAACGTTTTACTATAAAGATCAATGTTAGCGAATTGTTTCGTTTATCCACCCTGCTCGGTATGGCTTGCATTGTTGAAGACATCGTCACCGGTAAAACAACAGGAAGTAAACCTTATATCAGTTATAACGACACTGCGGCCAAAAAACTGTTCAGTTTTCCCCCGGCAGGTGGTTATAGCATCGTATACAAGACGATTGCAGAAGCGGTACCGGAAATTAATATCGTTTCATTTAATTACCTGATGGAGCAAGACAAGGTGGATCGCTACGTACAAATGATAGAGCAGATTCAACCCGAGGGACCTTATCAGTTATTTGGTTATTCACTCGGGGGCAATCTGGCATTTGAAGTTTGCAAGTGCCTGGAAGCCAGGGGCCACGTAGTTGAAAATGTCATCATCATGGATGCTTATTGTATTACCGATACGGTTGAAATCACCGAAAAACACATTGAAGAATTCAGGCAGGAACTGAAAGGTCATCTGCAAAAGCATACCGGTTCAGATATTGTGCAGGCTCATACTATGGAGCAAGCCAATAGCTATATTGAATTTATCTATCAACAAAAAAATATAGGCCAGACCGTAGCAACGGTACACTATATTGTGGAAAAAAATGATAATGATCCCAATCGGGTACACAAACTGGCGAGCTGGAATGACAGTTCCACGAATGGTACACAAGTGTATATCGGTGCTTGCGGCCATGAGGATATGTTAATCGGTGAACATGCCGGTGTTCATGGGAAAATAATAGAGACCATACTGCGACCGCCTGTATTCATAAAGCGGGATAGCGATTTATTGCCTGTGCAGAAAATACCGGACAAATCTCAAAATGACGAGAGACGTGTAACGGCCACATCCGACAGTTAGTTTACATAAACAACCCCGCAGCAAGCTGCGGGGAATTGAGTCCAAAGAAATTAAATTGAAACGCAACAACAGCAAGGTTTTGTTATGAAGAACAATCGTAAATCCATCATCATCATCGGAGCCGGACTCGGTGGGATGTCGAGTGGTTGTTATGCCAGAATGAATGGGTATGACGCACAGATATTTGAAATGCACGAAATTCCGGGAGGATGTTGCACCTCCTGGGAGCGTCGGGATTATACCTTTGATCAATGTATCAGTTGGTTATTAGGTTCAGGCCCTGACAATAAAATGAATCAGATATGGAACGAACTCGGTGCACTGGATGGAAAATCAATACAAAATTTTGATGTATTTAATCGAGTCTATACCCAACAAGGTCAGGCCGTGGATTTTTATTCCAATCCCGAGCAACTGGAAAAACACCTGCTGGAAATTTCTCCGCAAGACAAAGAACCTATCCAGGCCTTTTGTAGTGATTTGCGTGAGTTCTATGCATTAACAGACGCCCACCCCTTTCTCAAGCCCTTTGGCTTGATGAGTATAGTGGAAAAAATTCGCATGCTGGCCCCCTATCTGAAACGCTTCAAACTGGTCGGCAAGGCTCATTCTACGCTGATGACCGATTTTGCCGCCACCTTTAAAAGCGAGACATTGCAAGAGGCATTCAACTTCATCATGTTTGAAAAACATGCCTCTTTTCCATTATTGCCGTTCTATTTTAATATTGCCTGTGCAGCATTAAAAAACGCCGGCGTTCCTCAAGGCGGTTCGCTCGGATTATCAAAATCCATTGAGAAACGCTATCTGGAGCTGGGGGGGGAAATAAACTATAACTGCAAAGTCGAAAAAATCCTGGTGGACAATGATAAAGCGATCGGTGTGAAGTTGGTCGATGGCCGTGAATTCAACAGTGATATTGTGATAGCGGCTGGCGATGGTCTTAACACCATCAATAATTTGCTTGACGGGCAGTACAGCAACTCGAGAATTGATACACTTTATAAAGAAATGATAAACAAAGACGAGCTGGTTTTCCCCAGTTATTTCACCCTGTTTCTCGGGGTGGACAAGGATTATTCCGGCAACAGCCACTGTTCTACTTTTGTGCTTGATCCGTCAATGATGCAACAACTGCCAGGCATGAAGCATGCCAGTATCAATGTACAGGTTCGTAGCCAATACTACCCTCACACAGCGCCGGCAGGTAAATCTGTTTTATTCATTTCGTTTTTTTGTGATTATCAGCCATGGAGTGATATGTGTGCAGAGCACAGCGGTGATACGCCTTTGCGCAACAATATGAAGTCGAAAAACCGCAACAAAAAGCGCCATACCAAACGACGCCGTACGATTGAATACCGGACGGAAAAAAAACGGGCGGCCAACATATTGATTGATTTTCTGGGTCAGTATTTCGAAGGGCTAAAAGAAAATATTGAATATACGGATATTGCAACCCCGCTTACCCAGGAACGTTACACAGGCAATCGTCACGGTACCGTTCTGGCCTGGCAGCCCTTTTTATCCAGCGGCGAATTTATCGAAAAAACGGTAAAAAAACAGGGACCGGCGATACCCGGGTTGGCAAATTTTTACATGGCGGGTCACTGGACAACGACCGGCGGTCTGATACGTGCGGCATCCAGTGGTCGCCATGTTATTCAATATATTTGCAAAGATGATAAAAAGAAATTCAACGCATTTATTGGTACCGGGAACACTTTCAACGCCAGCAATCTAACCGTTAACTCGGAACCAGGATAAGCCAACAACACGGAAACACGTTATATGAACAATAATATTGCAATCATTTATGGCAGCACAACCGGTAATATCGAGAGTTCAGCTGAATATATCGCCACATGTTTGTCACCTGAAAAAGTACAGCTATTTGATATCGCTGTCGATGATTTCGACTACAACGAGTTTGATGTATTGATCTTCGGTATTTCCACCTGGGAATACGGTGGTCTGCAAGAAGACTGGATAGACTATTTTCCCGTGTTTAACGAGGCTAACTTTACGGGCAAGATTTGTTCCCAGTTTGGCCAGGGGGACCAGGATGGCTATGACGAATGGTATCAGGATGCATTGGGGGATGTGCATAAGGTATTGCAAGATCGTGGTGGGACTGTTATCGGACTGTGGCCTAACGAAGGCTACCATTTCAAGGCATCCAAAGGTCTCACGGAAGACGGTAATTATTTTCTCGGCCTTTCTCTGGATGATGACAATCAACCCGAGTTAAGCGAAAAACGGATAGAGCAATGGGTTGCCGAGTTAAAGGTGTCGATTAATGAGCTGCAATGTGAACTGGCTTAAGACATCGGACATCATCAGTAATACCTGTTCAATAGCCTAAGGAATGGAAATTAAATAACTCATGCAATTGGCATCTCTGCTTCAGCCCGTCTTCGCCCGTTCTTCAATCGCAAAAGTTCGAAATAAGAGCGACTATTCCTGCACTTTTGCTTAATCAGAACGAACGAAGACGGACTAAATCAGAGCGCCACTTGTATAAGTTATTTGATTTTCATTCCTAAACATAATGTTATATATGCCAAATTCAAATTCAACCAATCCTGAAATATTAATTATTGGTGGGGGAATCTCTGGTCTGTCCGCCGCTTGTTACGCGCAAATGAATGGATTTTCAGCACGCGTATTGGAAATGAGTGACAAACCTGGCGGTTGTTGTACCTCGTGGGATCGGCGTGGTTATATCTTTGACCCTTGTATTAGCTGGTTAAACGGTTCAGGTAATGACAGCAATGATGAACTGTCTGCTGTATGGCGGGAACTGAATACCTTTGATGGAAAAGTGATAAATCAGGTGAACGTGTTCAATACCGTAAAATTTCCCACTGGTGAAGAGATAAAGTTTTACTGTGATCCTGACAAACTGGAAACTTATTTAACGGCGATATCACCTGATGACGAAGCCTTGATAAAACAGTATTGCAATTATGTGCGAGATTTCAGGAAATGTTCACGTTACATGCCTTTTTTAAAGGCCAAAGGCCTAAGGAATTTTTGGGACAAGGCCCTGTTAATCTGGCGTATTTTTCCGTATATGCGTACCTTTTCCCAGACGATGTCCACCAGTGTCAGTGAGTTTGCTGCCCGGTTCAAGCATCCGTTACTCAAGGATGCCTTTCGTTACATATTATTTGACGCCGTCAATGGTTTACCGCTGTTGCCCAGTTGCTACAATGTTGCCAATGCTGCCGATAATAATGCCGGTGTACCCGCCGAGGGCTCCTTGTCCGTGGCAAAATCGCTGGAAAAACGCCTGGGCGAACTGGGTGGGCGCATTTCTTATAAAACCCGGGTTGACCAGATCCTGGTGGAAAATAATTGTACTCAGGGAGTCAGGCTGAGTAATGGTGAGGTGTTAAACGCCGACATTGTGATAGGTGCCAGCGACGGCCATAACCAGATATATAACATGTTGGGCGGTCAATATCGTTCAGAAGCCATCGACAAGGCCTACGCCTGTTTTGAGACGACCCCGGAGCACGTCTTTCCGGGTACCGTTTGCATGTTCATCGGAGTCAATGCCGACTATACCCATCTGCCTGCTTTCGCGACCTATATTCTTGATGAACAGGAACAAGGCCGTTTACCCGGGCTGGGTGATACCGGTATTAGCGTACAAATCAGAAACAAGCTGTATCCTTCCAGTGCGCCGGCTGGAAAATCGGTGATTTACATTAGTTTTTTGACAGATTTCAATTATTGGAATGACTTGAATCAGGGTGCTGACGACGCCAGCCGTGGTCGTCACGACAATGATAACCGCCATACCCGGCGTAAACGAAGTGTGGCCTATCGTCAAACCAAGAACAGGCTCATTCAGGAGATCCTGGATGTGCTGGAGAACAGGCATCCGGGTTTACGGGACAAGGTGGAATATACCGACCTTGCCACCCCGTTAACCTGCTTGCGTTTTACCGGCAACCATAATGGATCAATATTTGGCTGGACACCGATGACCGGCACGGATGATGACATAGAAAATGAGATTGCCCGCCTGGGTGGCAAGTTACCCAACCTGACAGGTTTTTACATGGCGGGGCATTGGTTGGGCAATGGTGGTGTTACACGCGCCGCCCACAGTGGTCGTCATGTTATGCAGTACATCTGTAAAGACTACAAAAAACCGTTTATTGTAAAACCGAAAGAAACTCAGCAAGGAGCCCTCATATCATGCCTGACATAAGGAGCCTGACTCAGCCTGTCTCTACCAATAGGACTACGGAGCTTGGTAACGTTCATGTCGATGCTTGCCTGTATCACGGTATTTATTTTCAGGGAACGAATAATATCGAATAGTGAGGTATGTGTTTCACGTCTTTGAGTTTTTGAGGACGGAAACCA
>JAADIL010000219.1 GCA_013151355.1 Gammaproteobacteria bacterium | reverse complement strand
TTTTTTCTACCGGAATTCTGATTGAGTGAAAACCAGGCAGTGGTAAATTGATGTTTATTAAATAAGCTGATAAATGAATTTTCGGTAGCAACAGGTTGATAGATATAGGTCTTGGTGGCCGATTTATTATAGCTATCCGGCAAATCCTGGGCCGTCATCCTGGTCAGAAGACAAGGTATGGCGATTGTTGTGGAGGCAGCACATGACCGAACCCTGGAAAAATTCACCAGCCTGGGGATACGGCTGAGTTCTGGGTTGGTGGGTCGCCTGTAGCCGTTTAGTTGAAAATGATCGGCCCGGGCAGACTCACCAATAATCAGGACAACAGTCAGATTATTGGCCCGGTCAGGATTAATGTATGAGGGGAAGGTGCTGATATCAACAAGCTTTGCTGCAGCACGGTCGAGGGCGATACGGTGCTTGGTATAGTGAAATAATTCACTGGCAAGAGAAAACGGAGTGAAGTTGTTCAGTCGGTAGGTACTGAGGTAGTCAGGCCAGTAGAATCGGGTTTCAAGGTGGACACCATTCCTGTCGTAGGTGTGTTTCACATAGCGTGTCTTAATTGAGAAATCACCCCGACTTGCATGCAGACGGAGACGTTTACCTGTCTTGGCCTGGTACAGGTCGTACCGTATACGCCCCTTATACGTACTTTTCTCGGGCATACCGAAGGTACTGCCCGGCCAGATTAATTGGGCAATGCGCTGAATTTCCTCAGGAGGTGATGGTACCTGCAGAACGTTTAAGGAAAAAGGCCGGAGCAGATAGCTAAGTGGGTAGTGATATAGCCGGAACCCAAGAGCGCCCAGCAGAACCACAGCCATGACCAGGCCAAAACGCCTCTTGGATGCCTCGTGAGACCCACGCGGTGAAGATCTGGCGTAGACAAAGTATTCGTAGATGAAAACAACCGACAAACTGGCAAGCAGTGAAACTGCCGCGTAAAGCAACAGCCCCCCGGAAAGTATTTCCGAGGCTTCCTGATAGTCAGTGGCAAAAACGGCAGCCAGTACATTACGGTCAATCTCAATGCCCAACTGGCTTGAAAAATAAGCCGCAATTGATGCAGCCAGAAAAATGGGGGGTATCAATAAATAGAAAGTGTACCTATGCAGAGACAACAGCAAAAAAAGTATGAATTGATAGCCGAATGCCACCAGGGTGTGAGCAAGGTCAAATGAACTCGTACCGCTTTGGCTGAATAACAGTACGCCATAGCCCCCAGAAAACAGGTGGAAGAACAGGGTTGTTAACAATACTGTGATCAGGCGATTCATTGGTAGCGGCAATCTGAAAGCTACGCCCCGGTCACTGAAGTTTTTCAGACCGCTGTAAATTCCGTTGCTCCAGACGCACAAAGTGGAGGTTACGCAGGTAAATAAATATCCCAACACTCTGGCCAGCGATAAATACCGGGTCCATTTTATAGATAGCGTAAGCACACAGGGTTATGCCGCCGGCCAGACTGAAATACCAGAAAGCCACCGGAATAACGCTCTTTTTTTGCTTCTCGCTTTTATAATACTGGACTATAAATCGAGCAGAAAACAACGCTTGTCCGCTGAATCCGATAATCAGCCATATTGTTTCAATTGCCATAGCTATCTTTACCCTCAAGGATAGTTGGGAGCTGGCAACGCCGTGTTAGCCATAAAACTCCGAGAAGATCAGGGATGCCGACTGCAAGACGATCCCAGGTTCCATATTTTGTTGTGCCTTTCTGCCGAGGCCGGTGATTGACAGCAATCGAAATGACCTCACCACCATGGCGGCGGATTAGTGCCGGCAGAAATCGATGCATATGATCAAAATAGGGCAGCATCAAAAAAAGCTCACGAGAGAAAATCTTTAATCCGCAACCGGTGTCTGGCGTCTTGTCACGCAGTATCCTGGAACGCACTGCATTTGCAACCCGGGAGGTAAAACGTTTTGTGACAGAGTCTTTGCGACGTGTACGGTGCCCCGCAACCGCGTGCAAATAAGCGGCAGGACCGGTGCGGTCAAGTTGCTTCCATAAAGAAAGAATATCAGCCGGGTCGTTCTGGCCATCACCATCCAGGGTGGCTATCCATGGAGCAGCAGCATTGACTATTCCGGTATGAATGGCACGACTCTGGCCGCATGATACCTGGTGCCTGATTACGCGCGTAACCGGGTAACGGTCACAGATATCACCAAGCAGGTTGAAGGTTGAATCGTCACTGCCATCGTCAACATAAATAAGCTCAAAATTTATTGAACTCCCGATAGCAGAGTGAATTTCTCCGGTAAGCCCTTCGATGTTCTCTGCTTCATTCTTAACCGGGATGACAATAGATAGCTCGAATGTCGTCATAAATACTTAGCCTCTGTTTCGGGCAGAATCAAGCAAGTACATACGAGGCCCTACTTTCTTGATGCGTTGCCTGATCCTGCGGTCACGTTTGACCCGGTTCCCTGGCTTTCCTACCCCCACATATTCATAGATGATGGCCTTGTCCAGGTTGTACTGTTCCAGCAATTTATGTTTCCAGCGTTTCGCATAATAAACTTTCAATCCCGCTGGGAGCAGCCCGGATAATTCCCAGATTTGCTGTGGATTGTCTTTATAGTAAGTACTGAGGAATATCAGAGTATTGTCATACTGCGGTGCCAGTTGCGCTATTTTCTCAATGACATCCCGTTCGTGTTTTTGCTCGGAAATCAGCCTGAGGTTATCCACCGCAGGAAGCTGAATAGTTTTACTCACCATGGCGTTGAAGCCGATATTATTGTAATAGAGAATGGTGAAGGCGTTAAATGAGAAAAAGCTCACCAGAAAAATCCTCCTGGCTTTGGGAGATAGTTTCAAAATTTGATCTGTGGCGATCCAGGCAAGGACCGGTGTGATCGCGATGAAGTAGCGAATGTTGTATTTGGCGCCCTTGTAATACAGGATCGGGAGAACAAACAAGGCGAGAATGACCATGAATTGGCGTTGTTTCCAGTAACTTTTCCAACACAACAGGAATGGAGTCAGAACGCCGAATGTCAGTATCAGGTAGGAGAATAAATTACCGGTATTGTCGGCAATAATATCAAAGCGGTCATGCCCACCCAGAAAGTTATTGGTGTTGCGGCCAATATTGAAAAGCGGCAGCTTTCCGTATTGTGCCAGCACGAACAGTGCGATCAGAGTGGAGAATGAAAAGACCAGGGCGTAGATTGCCACTTTGTTTGATCGCCATAAGCCGGCTATGTCATGCCTGTTGACGATGCTCAATACGGCAAAGATCGGGAGCAATATGAACCCATGGTGTTTAACCCAGACCGACAAAAAAGCCAGTAATGCACTGAGAACGGCATCGGTAATTTTTCCGTGTTTAAGCGCCCGGTCGAAGAACAAAAGTGAAACGATGAACAATGCTGAAAACAGGGTGTCGGGATAGGCAGAAAAAAACTGATAAAAGGTGAGTGGATTGAACAGTGTGATGAACACCGCAAGGAACAGGCGCCTTTTATCCGGGTTGGTCCCGGACTCCTGATTCTTCAGGAATATAAGCACGACGATACTCCAGACCCCCGTCCAGAACATCGACGACAGTTTGAGGCCTGCATTGATTCCGGCCATTTGCGTAAAAGGCAGGGAGAGAATGGCGAAACCCAATGGCTTGTTGTAGGCATAGTCCGCTGCCGAGAACACGCCATATTGTTCTATCGCCCGCACGATGCCACCATAAAGGATGCTATTGCGCACCATCGGAAGATCGATATACAACAGGGTCCAGACGAGACCAAGCCCGATATAAATTATGATAAACAGGATAGCTATTCTGGTTGCAGAAAAGCGGTCAAAAAAACTATTTTCGGATGCCGGCGGCGTCATTTGGTATCACGCGCAATGCGATAACACGCATAAGCAGCAAATATAAACAGCGCCTCTGCAGCTATTTTTAATACCTCCTCTGCGACCGACAAAGCCATGAAGATGGTTTTGTCTGAAATGATGTCGCGACGATTGGTCGTTATATCAGCAGCAACCATCATGAGCATAACGATAACCCCGTAAATCAATATGGGTTTTACCGCCTTTAAATAGGGCTGTAGTGAGGCTCTGGAGCGGTATACAAAAACCAGGCCCACAATTGCATAGGCTAAAACGATGACATCGTCAATACGGTCCGTGATTGCGGATTCCTGCATTTTGAGGATCCGGTGGATTGTAAAGTCGATTGCTTCATGAATTTTCATGACTTCATCAAAGGCCAAAAACACAAAGCCGACGGCGACCAGAACCCAGATGAAGGCTCCCGAGTGACTACCTGGCGAGGCAGTTCGATTGCTTTCGGTTTCATACACAAACCACGCGATTACGGCCACTGCAATGAGTTGGAATGAAGAAAGAAAGGTAATCAGGCGATACTCTCTGAAATGATGCAAAGCATCTGTGGTGACACTGCCATGAATAATTGCACCCACCAGCAGAACAAGATCCAGTATAAACACGAACCATATAAATGGTGGAATAGCCACGCTGCCCGGTTTTGATGGTGGATGTGTTGATTTCAAAGGATGTATTGGATCACGATGCAGGTTGGTTCTGAACCCGGTGACACAGGTGAATCAGGGAAATACCAGCCTCTGATGTAGTCCACCTCCGCGTGTCACTGATTCTTTTGGGCAAAGTGCCGGTGGACTGCTCGCTTTGCCTGGGGGAGGTCAATTCGGGGCTTTTCATCTGGAGGTCATCATGAGCAATTGGACAGATTTACTTCTTTTTCATAGCCACGTGGATTATCTTACCACGCCATTTGTTCTATCGTTACGAAATGAATGAGGGGTAAGTTCGGCAACCGGATTTGGTGGAACCCTTCAGAATTCAGTAGTGTACCCACCATGCGATGGTGCCCGGACATGCGTATTAAGGCAGAATTGGGTAAATTCCTGCGTATCCTATAAGGAAAAGTGAAATGAAGGTTCTGGTTACCGGCAGTGCCGGCTTTATTGGTTCAGCACTGGCCTTGCAACTGCTCAAACGGGGCGATGAGGTGATTGGTATCGATAACCTCAGTGACTATTATGACGTTAAGCTGAAAAAATCCCGCCTCAAACGCGTTTCGGCTCATCCCGGCTTTACCGATGTGCGTGTGAATCTTCAAGATCGCGAGGCAGTTGCCAACGCCTTTCGTGCACATAAACCAGACCGCGTGGTCAACCTGGCAGCCCAGGTTGGGGTACGTTATTCGCTGATTGACCCGCACGCCTATATTGATACCAACATCGTTGGTTTCACCAATATTCTGGAAGGTTGCCGTCATCATGGTGTCGAGCATTTGGTCTATGCTTCCAGCAGTTCAGTCTATGGCTCCAACACCCGCATACCGTATTCAATTCACGACAATGCGGATCACCCGGTCAGCCTGTATGCGGCAAGCAAAAAAGCCAACGAACTCATGGCCCATGCTTACAGCCATTTGTTTGGTCTCCCCGTTACCGGTTTGCGAATGTTTACGGTTTACGGTCCCTGGGGTCGGCCCGACATGGCACCGTTTATATTCACCAAAAACATATTGGCCGGCAAGCCGATTGAGGTATTCAATCACGGCCGGCATCGCCGTGACTTTACCTACATCGATGACATCGTGGAAGGCGTAGTCAGGGCACTGGATCATATTCCGAAACCTGACCCGCGCTGGAATAGTAACACCCCGGATGCTGCTACCAGTAATGCCCCTTTCCAACTGTATAACATTGGCAACCATCAGCCAGTTGAGCTTATGCACTTTATTGAAGTACTGGAAAATTGCCTTGGCAGGAAGGCAGAAATTAACATGATGCCCCTGCAAAAGGGTGATGTGGCAACCACCTTTGCTAACGTGGACGACTTAATTCGGGATTTGGGTTATAAACCGGATACCCCACTTGAAACAGGCATTGCTAATTTTGTGGAATGGTACAGGCGATACTATGAGGTGTAAGCACGATCGTGCGGCGTCCAGGCGTATCA
>JAADIL010000168.1 GCA_013151355.1 Gammaproteobacteria bacterium | reverse complement strand
ATGTACTGGAAGCCATTGATGCAGTATCAGATTATTTAAAGGAGGCTGCATAAGCCATGAGTATTTTTAAAAAATTATTGACCGCAGTGCGAGGCGGTGCAACAGAAGTGGGCGAAGCCGTTGTTGATTCGCAGGCGATTCGTATTCTGGAGCAGGAATTGCGTGATTCAAAAAAAGCCCTGAATGATGCCAAAACCGGCCTGACATCGATTATGGCTGAAAAGATGGGTGTTGAGCGTAAAGTCAAAGACCTCAATGTAAAAATTACAGAGCATGAAGGCTATGCAACCCAGGCAATGGATAAAGGTGATGAAAACCTGGCGCTGGAAGTGGCCAATAAAATTGCCGAATTTGAGAATGAATTGACGATTCAGCAGGGTATACAGGATGGCTACGAGGCCAAAGTGACCAGCCTGAAAAAAATGATCCGTCAAAGCGAGCGCAATATCCAGGCGATGGACCGTGAAGTATCGGTGGTGAAAACAACAGCAAAGGTACAAAAAGCCAATGATTTGGCTGCGGCCAAATTTTCAGGCTCAAATTCATCAATGCGTAGCGCAACGGATTCGCTTGAGCGCATCAAGGATCGCCAACGAAAACGTGAAGATCAGGCCGCAGCAGCCATGGAGCTGGATGCAGAAGAAAACGGTGGTGATTTGCAGGCAAAGTTGAAAAATGCAGGCATTGTTGATTCAGGCAGCTCGGCTTCATCGATTCTTGAGCGTCTGAAAAAGCAAAAAGAAAATAAATAACGATGGGCTTTTTTAAATCAATGTTTGGTGGCGGCGACAAGTCGCCACCTGCACGCGTGATTGCATCCCCGAAAGATTTAAACGTGGGGGATATGGTGAAAATGGAATTCGCCGAGCAAACACTGATATCCGGCCAGATGTTAAAAGTATCGGAACAAATTTTTTATGATGTGAGCGCTGTGGAAAGCTGTAAAACGATGTCCATCATGAACGGCGTGGATCAGCGTGTGTTGTTATCCTTCAGCAGCGTGAATCCTGACCGGCCACTGGAAGTCGCCATTGCGGTATTGCCCGAAAAAGTATTTGAGATTTTTAACCAGGATCAGTTCGTCGCCATCTTTGAGGAGCCGGATAATACGGATCATCGCCTGCGCTGCAAGGCAAAATTAAACGACCTGGGTGAGTTGCAAGGCTTTGTCGGCAAATCTTATTTTCAGGAGCGCACTAACGAAGCCTATCGTAGTCAGAAGGATTGCCGTGAAAATACATTGTCCGAAGCTGACTGGGCCGGTTTTGATTATAAATTAATGGTCACAGATGACCGGCAACATGCGATACGTATTGAAGTATTTGATGGTGGTCGCACTGATGTTTATTTGATTGCTTACCTGGCATTGAATAAAGTAGAAGAATACTGGCCCGCCTGATCGTGTTATGGTCTTGTCATAAAAAATGGCTGTAAAGAAAAATGTTTCTGGCAGCTGGACCCGTTCGGATAAAAATATTCGCGCGGTACAGGTGATATTTGAATTAGGACTGGAGCAGTCCAGAAATTTGCGTATCAAAGCCATTGAGCAAGACCTGAGTCCGTCAGATTATATTCGGGACATTGTCGGTTTGCCACGAAAAAAACCGATACGACCCAGGCTAAGCATCAGTCTGTCGGCAGAAGATTATCAAATTCTGGGCAAGCGCTATGAATTGGCGCCTGACAAAAAAGAGCAAATCCGTGAGAGAATAAAAGAAGAATTAATCAGTGCCACAAAAAAATGACTTGCTGGATATGCAGCATTTGGCCTGGTAAATAACGAGCCGGGATGCCCCACCGTTATGCATTTTATATTACGCTATTTTACAAAAAGGCACAGCTTGTCAAGGCGTCGGGTCCAGCATGATTTAATGCATTCAATCCTGAATTCATGTTTGCTGTTAACAGCCGTTTTCGCACTACACGTTGGCCTGATGATGTATTATGAAGGGTTAAGTCCGGGTGATGCCATCTGGCTTACCTTGACCACCGCCACTACCGTGGGTTACGGGGACATCTCGGCTACTACCACCGAAGGGCGTTTTGCCACTGTTTTCCTGATTTATCTGGGCGGTATTTTTGTATTGGCCAAAGTCGTCGGTGATTATTTTGATTACCGCCTTTCTGTGCGTGATAAAAAAACCAGAGGTCATTGGAGTTGGAATATGAACCATCATATCGTTATTCTGAACAGCCCCACATATTCCGGTGAGCGTTATTTGCAAAGACTGATAAAACAGTTCAGGGCGTCTGACCATTATAAAGACACGGCTATTTATCTGTTGACCCGACAGTTTCCTCAGGGTTTGCCTGATTTTATTACCCAGCTTGATAACGTGGTGCATTACAGTGGTGATTCCAGCAGTCCGCAAGATCTTGCGGCTGTTTGTGTGGCGCAAGCCCGTGATGTGATCATTCTCGCCAAGGACGAAAATGATGAAGGCTCGGATGGACGCACATTCGATATTTTGCACCGTTTAAAAGATTTAAAGGTGAATGCCAGTATCCTTGCGGAATGTGTTGAAGATGCAAATCGCAAACGGCTTGAAGATGCGGGAGCCAATATTGTGATACGTCCAATTCGCGCTTACCCGGAAATGATTGTGCGCGCCTTTGATGCGCCGGGCTCAGAGCGTATCATCGAGAACATGTTCAATAGCGAAAATGACGAATATCGACGTTATGATGTGGATATCAGTAATATGACCTGGCGAGATGTAGTGACGCAATTAATTACCCATGACGTAGGTATTGCGGTAGCCTATATTGATCGGCACAGTCATGAAATGGTGTACAACCCGTCTGCCTACACAAAACCGGATATACAGGCGCTGATTACGATTAGCAAGGACAATACGGTACACAGCAATGATGACGTGAGAAAACTGGTTTCGCAGGAGGGAAAATGAAACAACACAATGTCGAGATATTTCATCGTGTCACCGGTCTGTGGCTGCTCATCACGCTACTGCTGTTAACCGGTTGCAGTAACCGCTTTGAGGAACAGCTACGCGAAACGCATAAAGCCGTTTCGTCCAGCCTGAGCGATTTAAAAAATCAGCTGGATGAAGGTCAGCTGACCAATGCCCTGTTAATCAACAAGTATGCGACGGCATTGCGACAGCAAAAGCCGGATTATGTGGATATTTCCACATTGCTGAAAAAAGAGGGTACCCCGGAGGGAAAGGCCTATACGGCACTGACAACACGCCTTGCAGCCGTTAACCTTGATCCGACCAGCAGTGAAGCGGCAGCGGCCAGTTTGCAGGAACTGCAACTGATACAGGTAGCAGCCGATCCTCTTGAGTTTAACAACAGCCTTGCCGATGTCGTCAATACTCTCGCTTCTTTATCCGACGGGCAGCTGGCGGTGATTAATGTACCCGCTTCGCAGCGGGCGAGCGCGCAACAGAATAATGCGCTGGTGGGCAACCCGGCCTACGGAAACTGGCAACAAAATAGCAGCGGGCAATCTTTCTGGGCCTGGTACGGTATGTATTCCATGTTTTCGAATGTGATGGGTATGAATCGTTATAATTATGGCTCATGGTCATCACGCCCCCATTACAGTTATTACGGAAACTATGGCCGCAACCGCTGGGGCTCAGGGGCGGATGTCAATAAAAATTACGGCTTGAGTCAGCGTTATCCCGGGAAATATAACAAGCCCAGCGCGGCAACCAGATCCCGTTATGCCGCAACGTCCAGTCGTTCATCCAGTTATGGCGGATCTTCTTCAAAGTCTTCCTCAAAATCTTCTTCATCTCGCTACAGTTCTTATTCAAGTAGTCGAAGTTCGTCATATTCGAATTCACGCAGCTTTCGATCCGGTAAATAGGGAGACAATAAATGTTCATGGATTTTCTTAATGTCGATGTGGACCTTGCGTCTTATTACCTGGTGGATTTTTTAATTGCACTGGTGTTATTAAGTGCGATGCGTTTTTTGTCCGGTTTGGTGGGCAATGTATCTGCGACCAAAGAGATTGCACACAATGACAATAAAGCTTTCGGCATATCACTGGCCGGAGCCATGGTGGCGGTCAGTATTATGCTCATGGGCGTTGTTTCCGGTGATGCCGGTTATAACCTGGCCAACGAAGCGTTAACGGTGATTCTGTTTGGTGTCATCGGCATAACACTCATGTGGCTGACACGTATTGCATTTGATCGTCTTTCATTTCCGGGTCTGTCAATTCATGACCAGATTATGAAAGGCAATATGGCGGCCAGCATTATTGATGCCTGTAACATGATTGCGACGGCAATTATTATCAAGGGTGCCATGGTCTGGGTTGATGGTGATCTGAAAATGGCACTTATTGCGGTAGTGGTCAGTTTTCTGGCATCACAAGTCATCATGGCACTGGCAACCCTGTACCGTGTCAAGGTCTATGAAAAACGCCACAAAGGTAGCCAGTTGCACACGGCAATCGAAGAAAACAATGTTGCGCTGGCGCTTCGCTTCAGTGCTTACCGCATTGGTATTGCGATAGCCGTGAGCGCGGCCTTTACGGCAGTGGAATATGATGCTGATGTCTTTATGTCTGTTTTCATGGTGTGGTTTGCCGCTGCACTGGCCTTGTTTGTCCTGTTAACCCTGATAGCCATTGTGATCCGCCTTGCAGTATTGCCTCGTGTGAATATCGGTGAAGAAGTGGGAGAACAGGGCAATATTGCGGTTGGTGCCATTGAAGGCAGTATTTATATCGTCGTCGGTTTGTTGCTGGCCGGGCTTATCGGAGCCTGAACAACACCGTACATCTCCAATGTACTTCACTCGTTTTCACCACAAGTTTCTTTTCTCAACCTGATGGCAGTGAAGGGTATATCCTGAATAATAATAATGACACTGACATCACGACAACAACTCATCCTTTTTATTGCCGCTGCATTTGTTATTGATTACTTGCCGTTTGTCAATTTGCCCTTTTTGTGGAGCGAGACCTTTTTTCATGAAATCAGCCACGGACTTGCAGCGCTGTTAACGGGGGGTATGATTCATAACATCACCCTGTCTTTTAACGGCTCCGGTGTATGTACTACCAGTGGCGGCATGCGTTTCTTGATCAGCTTTTCAGGTTATGCAGGTAGCGCACTATGGGGGCTGCTTATATACAGTGTTGCCGGTACCCTGTCCCAAAAAAATGCGAAAATTATGGTTGGAGTAATGGTAGCGATGTTAGGTGTAACATTGCTGTTATGGGCGCGTGATGTATCCACCATTATTATTCTGCTAATTTTATTGCTGATGTATGCCGTGCCGCTGGTAAAATCGTTATGGTTCAGTGTGAAGTTTTTTATTCAGCTGGTGGGTGTTTTTGTCATGCTGGATGCCATTCGCAGTCCGCTATACCTGCTGGACGGACGCGATCTGGGTGATGGTGCCAGCCTGGCACAATTAACCGGCTTGCCTGAGTTTTTTTGGGTAGCGTTGTGGTTTGTTATTGCGGTTGGCTGCCTGTATCGCTTGTGGGTGAAGCCGGCGACGGTGAGAAAAACGGTACATTGAGTCGCCTTCAGGCACAAACCGGTATTTTTTGTGACTGGCCAGGTAGTATCTTATAATGGCGGGCGGTGTCCACCTTTTACATAGTGAATCAGGTTTATAATCATGTCGAAAACACACATTAAAAAAGTCGTTCTTGCCTACTCCGGCGGGCTGGATACCTCGATTATCCTCAAATGGTTGCAGGATGAATATGATTGCGAGGTGGTGACTTTTACGGCGGATATCGGCCAGGGTGAAGAAGTGGAACCAGCTCGTGCCAAGGCGCAGGCAGCGGGCGTTAAAGAAATTTATATTGACGATCTGCGTGAGGAATATGCACGCGATTTTGTGTTTCCCATGTTTCGCGCCAACGCGATTTACGAGGGAGAATATTTGCTGGGTACTTCGATCGCGCGGCCGTTGATCGCCAAACGTCAGATTGAGATTGCCAATGAAACCGGTGCTGATGCGGTGTCGCATGGCGCTACCGGCAAGGGCAATGATCAGGTGCGTTTTGAGCTGGGTTATTACGGTCTTAAGCCGGATGTACACGTCATCGCCCCCTGGCGCGAATGGGATCTCAATTCACGCGAAAAACTCATGGCTTATGCCGAAGCTCATGGTATTCCCGTGGAGCAAAAACGCGGTAAAAAATCACCCTATTCCATGGATGCCAACCTGCTGCATATTTCCTATGAAGGTGGCGTGCTGGAAGACCCCTGGGCTGGCCCGGAGGATGACATGTGGCGTTGGACGGTGTCACCGGAAAATGCACCGGACACGGCGACGGTTATCGAACTGGGTTTTGAAAAAGGCGACATCGTTGCCATCGACGGGCAGGCCATGAGCCCTGCGCAGGTGATGGTACATCTCAACAAGGTGGCGGGTGCCAATGGTATCGGCCGTGATGATATTGTGGAAAACCGTTATGTGGGGATGAAGTCACGCGGTTGTTATGAAACACCGGCAGGCACAGTAATGCTCAAGGCTCACCGTGCCATAGAGTCCATCACTCTGGATCGTGAAGTGGCGCATCTTAAAGATGAATTGATGCCACGTTATGCCTCGTTGATTTATAACGGCTACTGGTGGGCGCCGGAGCGAAAAATGTTGCAGGAAATGATTGATGCTTCCCAGGTGACCGTCAATGGCCGGGTGCGCATCAAGTTGTACAAGGGTAACGTCGTTGTCGAAGGGCGTGAGTCTGCCACGGACAGCCTGTTTGATGTCAATATTGCTACCTTCGAGGATGACGAGGGTGCCTACAATCAGCAGGATGCCGAAGGTTTCATCAAGCTTAATGCCTTGCGTATACGCATTGCGGCCAGAAAAAACACCTGATTGTCTACAAAGTTTCCCTGGTAGGTCATTGGCAATATTACCGTTTTATGCTTAGATGCCAATGCGGTCACTAAACTCGTAGTTTATTACACTTCCCAAACTTGTATGGCGGTGATACTCGCCGGGACTGACCGGGTTTTGTGGAAAATTAAAACAAATTTATTGCCTCGATTTTCGTATCGAAGCCACCTTGGGGAAGGGGGGGTTGTTTGCAGACGACGCTAAATCTCGTCAAAGGCATTACCCAAAAGGAATTACCCGGCATCACTGCCGAACCGGGTGAAGGGATCGTAGCTCTCGATCAACAAGGACGTGTGTTAAATGTCAATCCGGAAGCCGAACGTATACTTGGCTGGAAGACCGACGATATTGTTGGTGAAAACTTCTTTTCTTTCGGTAAATTTTCCCTCGGCAATATTTCTGCGTTGGGCTCCGGCGCGCCGTGCCCGGCATTAAAAACCATTAACTGTCCCCATCTTAACGTCAATGCGAATATTCATCGCAAGGACGGCATGCTGATCAATATTGATTTTATGCTCACCACCCTGTTTGACGGTGGCCTGGTATCGGGCAAATTGTTTGTTTTTCGCGAACGCAGTAAAAAAGCACAAGAAACAGATATGCAGCATGCGCAGGAACTGGTAGAAGCCGCAGCGAGCATCATGGTCAAGCTGGATGCGGCAGGCAAAGTGGTTTTTGCTAACCGGCATGGTCAGTGGTTGTTTGGTGAAATGAATGATGCCGATTTATTGCCGGACTTTATCCGTACCCTGTTGCTGGAAAATCCGCACCAGCTGGATCAACAAACCCTGCTGGATCGTCGCTGGGTGGACGGACAGGAAAAAGAAGTTTGTGTGGCCTGGTCGGTGTCTGTGTTGCGTGGCCCCCGGGGTGACGTGGACGGTGCCGTGTGTGTGGGCAATGATTTTACCGACCATCATCATTCGCTGAAAAACCGGTTACATGAAAGTGCCATTGTGCAAAAGGTATTTAAACATATTCGCGATGGTGTGATTACGGTGGATATTGAAGGTCGCGTGGAATATCTCAATCCCGTTGCCGAGCAGTTAAGCGGCTGGAGCAGCGACGAAGCGCGAGGCCAATTGCTGAGGGATGTTTACCATGTGGTAGACGAGCACAGCCTGGAAAGTGCGGATGATCTGGTAATACGTTGCCTGCGTGACCGCAGTAGTGCGAATTGTCAGGGCAGCCGGGTATTGCTGCGCCGGGGTGGCTGGGAATTTACGGTGCAGGATATGGCAACACCAGTGCATGATATCAATGGTGAAATCACTGGTGCAGTGGTGGTGTTTAATGATGTGTCCGAATTACGTGGCATGGAACGCTGGATGGAATATGAATCCAGACATGATTCCCTCACCGGGCTGATCAACCGGCAGCAATTTGAAGAACGCCTGCAAGCCGCGTTGCACAGTGTGCAAACCGGTGATGAACATCATGTGTTGTGTTATCTGGATCTCGATCAATTTAAATTGATTAACGACACTTACGGTCATTCTGCGGGAGACCAGTTGCTCAAGGAAATTTCCGGGCTGCTGAAAGAGTGTCTGGGAGACGATGACAGTCTGGCGCGGTTGGGTGGTGACGAATTTGGCGTCATTCTCAAACATCAGTCCCTGGAAACCGCACGGCGTGATGCCAGGGCGCTGTGCCGGGCAGTGCGTGATTTTCATTGTCCGGGGCAAGATAAACCCTATGAAGTGGGCGTGAGCATTGGCCTCGTACCCATTACCGCACAATGGCATGATTTGGCGGAGATTATGCGCGTAGCAGATTCTGCCTGTGACGTGGCCAAGGAAATGGGCCGGAATCGTGTGCATGCCTATGAACCACGGGATTTGGCTCTGCGCCAGCGTGAAGTGGAGATGCGCTGGATACAGCATATCCGGCACGCACTGAGTGAAGATTGTTTTCAATTGTATTACCAGAATATTGTGCCTCTGGGCAGTGATCCGAAATACGATACGCATTATGAAATTTTGCTGCGTATGAAAGGCGATGATGGCAAGGTGATCCGTCCCACCGAATTCATTGCGGCGGCAGAGCGTTATCATTTGATGCCAGCGATCGATCGCTGGGTGGTGACGCACGCGTTGAAACTGTTAGGCAAACGTTTGTTGCGCAACGATAACAACAGCATGTTCGCGATTAATATTTCCGGGCAATCGCTGGATGACGAAGAGTTTCTGGATTTTGTCATGGACAAACTTCAGTGCAGCGCTGTGCCGCCGGAAATGATTTGTTTTGAAATCACCGAAACCGTGGCGGCAACCAATCTGATGGTAGTGCAACGGTTTATGTCGGTATTGCGTGGCATCGGTTGTCGTTTTGCGCTGGATGATTTTGGCCGGGGTATTTCTTCATTTGCCTATCTCAAAAACCTTAAAGTCGATTATCTGAAAATCGATGGCATGTTTGTGAAAGACATTGTCAATGACGAAATTGGCTGCGCCATGGTGGAGTCTATCAATCACATCGGTCACATCATGGGTATGCAAACCATTGCCGAGTTTGTCGAGTCACAGGATGTACTGGAAAAGCTCATTGATTTAGGTGTGGATCATGTTCAGGGTTATCAACTGGGGCGTCCCCGCCCCATGCCTGTTTCTTACTGATTTATTATCTTGACAGAGTGCCGGGTATTTTTACCATGAGCAGGCTGTAACATTTTCATCTATTGTTCATCTTGGTATTGTAACGAGCAGGCAAAAGCCTGTTTGTAAAAATAACGTTCCTCTTGCTATGGAGTACGATGAAGATGAAAAACAGTAAATTGATTGCCCGGTCCGCCCTCGCCAGTTTGTTTGCGGTTGGTGTATTGACCGTCAGCCTGCCTGCCGAGGCTGGCAAAAAAGACATGGAAAAATGTTATGGCATTGTCAAGGCCGGTCAAAATGACTGTCAGACATCG
The DNA here is from genome assembly GCA_013151355.1 of Gammaproteobacteria bacterium. Lineage (GTDB taxonomy): Bacteria > Pseudomonadota > Gammaproteobacteria > SZUA-152 > SZUA-152 > SZUA-152. The sequence continues at coordinate 8 of JAADIL010000168.1, read as the reverse complement.
AACAGCGC
>JAADIL010000035.1 GCA_013151355.1 Gammaproteobacteria bacterium | reverse complement strand
GCCGATGAACCTCGAATTGCGTCTGTCGGTGGAAGATTCGCCCAACTCGGCAGGTGTGTCCATTGATATGATTCGTTGCGCCAAATTGGCGTTGGATCGTGGCCAGGGCGGCATTCTGGAAGCACCATCGGCCTATTTCTGCAAACATCCGCTACGCCAGTTTACGGATGATGAGGCTTTTAAAATGATGGAAGACTTCATTAAAGGTGAGTGATCAAGGGCGGGTGAGGCTATTGGTATGAAGTGTTTGATCATCGCCGCCGGCAAGGGCAGTCGGCTGCAATCCAGGGGTGATAGCAAGCCCCTCATTCCCATCCTCGGCATACCTCTGATTGAACGGGTCATCCGTGCGGCCATGGAGGCCGGTGCGGATGAATTCTTTGTGGTCATTGGCCATCAGGGCGAGCGGGTGCGTGATTTTCTGGCGCATCTGGCGGATCGCCTTGCAGTTCGGGTCACGCCGCTGGTGAATGACGATTGGGATAAAGAAAATGGTCTTTCGGTACTCAAGGCCCGAGACGTTTTGCACGAACCATTTTTGCTGCTCATGGCGGATCACCTTTTTGATCCCAACCTGGTTCGACCATTAGCGACGTTGACACTGGGCGATGGGGAAATCGCGCTAGTGGTGGACGGCAACACCGGCAACCCGCTCATCGACATGGGGGATGTCACCCGCGTCAAGCTGGAAGATGATGCCTCCCCTGATAGTAGTGAAAAGAGGTGCAGTAAAAAAATCATGGGTATTGGCAAAGGACTGGCCGACTTCAATGGTTTCGATACGGGTATTTTCCTGTGCTCCCCTGCCATCTTCAAGGCTCTGGAGCAAAGCGAAGAAAAAGATGGTGACACAAGCCTGTCCGGAGCGATACGGATTCTGGCTGCTGAAGGGCGAGCCAAAGCCATCTTGTTGGACGGGTTCTGGATCGATGTGGATGATCCCGCTGCGTTCCAGCGAGCGGAGCAGGTTTTGCTGAAGCGACTACGTGACAAGCCCAACGACGGGCCTGTCGCACGTTATTTAAACCGCCCCCTCTCCGTGCGAATGTCCCGGTATCTGGTGCAGCGCGATGTGACGCCCAATCAGATTTCTCTGTTCTCGTTTCTGTGTTCCGTGCTGGCCGCCGGATTGTTTATGCTGGGCGGGTATTTTTTTCTGATCGTTGGCGGTGTGCTCGCCCAGTTTGCATCCATCATTGATGGTTGTGATGGCGAAGTGGCGCGGCTCAAATACCAAAGCAGCGACGTCGGCGGTTGGTACGATGCGGTACTGGATCGCTACGCGGATGCTTTTTTGCTGTTCGGTTTGACCTGGTACCTGCTAGTGGCGGAGGTGAGCGGCGGGGTTCTGTTGATTGGTTTCATGGCTATTATCGGTTCGTTCATGCTGAGCTATACCGCAGATAAATACGACAACCTGATGAGCGAGCGGGTCCAGGCCGGGGGCAAGGCCGGGTTACGGATGGGGCGCGACGTGCGTGTGTTTCTCATCTTTCTCGGTGCGATAACCAATATGGTGTTACCCGTTCTGGTGTTGATCGCCGTGGTGATGAATCTCGAGACCCTGCGACGGGTGAAAATAGCACTTGATGGACAACATTGATTACGCAAAGGAGAGAATCCGTGCAGTGATATCCGGCTCACGAGTGCCTGAAGATCCCCGTCACGCCGACAACACGTTGGAGTGGCTTTTGCGTCTGGAACCGGATGTCGGCGTGGCTCTGCAGTTGGCGGCGCTGGCCCATGATATCGACCGGGCAATCGAGGAGATCAAAGTGAAGCGCGCAGATTTCGACGATTACGACGCCTTCAAGGCAGCTCACGCCCGACACGGTGCGGAACTATTGCGCCCGATTTTAACTGCATGTGGTGTGGCACGGGATATTGTGGACGAGGCTTGCCGTCTGGTGACAGTCCACGAGGTGGGCGGCGATCCCGATGCCGATCTGCTCAAGGATGCAGACAGCATTTCCTATTTTGATGTCAACCTGCCGCTCTACTACCAGCGCGAGGGGTGGGCCGAGACCAAACGGCGATCACTTTGGGGTTATCAGCGCCTCTCCGCGCGAGCGAGAAAAATCGTCGAGAACATCGGTTGCGAAGAAGAGGTGATAAACCGACTGCTTCGAGAGGTGATTCAGGACAAATCGGCACGACTGTATGAATGCTGACGATCCACAAACGCAGTGGCTGACGTTTGCACTCGGCAAAGAAACCTACGGCGTCGAGGTGTTGCATGTGCAGGAAGTTTTCCGGTGTCCCGAAATCTCGCCAGTGCCTGGTGCGCCAACCACTGTTTTGGGAATCATTAATCTTCGGGGTGAGGTTATTACCGTGAACGATATACGGGTGATGCTGGGCTTGCCGGAGGTGGGGGTTACTGATCAAACACGTATCATATTAATGGAGCGTGCTGGCCAGAAGCTGGGAATGCTCGTAGACAGCGTTGCTGAAATTATTACCAACAAAGCATCAGAAATGGAGACTACACTGATGAGCACACAGGGAAATCCATTTATTCAGGCTACATGCCAAAAGAAAGATAAGTTGTATATCCTTTTGTCGACTCACGAATTGCTGAAAGATGATGAAGTATTCGTAGAATAATGCCTGGTTTTAATTGTATGTGTATGGGGAATGCACATGCGGAACAACTTATTCCTAGTTAACGTATAGAGGTGAAGAGAATCTGTGTCTGTTTTTAATATTGATGAAAAAATAACACTTAACTCATGAGATGACGTTGTCCAACGTCCTTGTTTCGAATCTCCAGCCGAACCTAAGCAAAATCGTTTTGTGCGTGTCGCAGCTGTTTATTCATTCAAGGATCAAAGCGCGTGCTGTGGCATGAGTGATTGCCTCAAATCACACAGGGGGGGGGCTGGTTGCGACCTCTGATGAAAAGGAAACTAACCTCTGTGAGTCGTGTGGACGTAAGTTATTCGATGTGAATTTGTGGTGTGACAGTGAGCCGCCAGATATGATGACAGATGCACGGTTTTGAAGTCGGATTTATTGAGTATTTGCAACCTGCCCAGCGGTAAGATTCTCCAGTTCATCGGATACCGTTGTCGCACTAGATACCGAGGCGGCCGATAGTGGTTTCCCCTATATGCTTGTAGGGGTTGAAGGATGATGCTCCATGCATAGGCAGCACGCATTACCATAAAACTGTCCTCGCAAGAGGCTGCGGTGATGTCAAATGTCGATGAATAACAACCTAAGGAATGGAAATTAAATAACTTATATAAGTAGCGCTCTGATTTAGTGCGTATTTGTTCGTTCTGATTGAGCAAAAGTGCAGGAATAGTCACTCTTGTTTCGAGCTTTTGTGATTGAAGAACGGGCGAAGACGGGCTGAAGCAGAGATGCCAATTGTATGAGTTATTTAATTTCCATTCCTGACCAGACCCTGGATATACGATATGCCGACAACTATGAAGACAGGATCTTGCTTTTTTTTATTACTTATTTTTGTTCCCGGTTTTACATTTGGGGCGAATGCAGGGGAAAATTTTTTACGGATTGAAAAAAGCACACAATCTGACGCTGACCTGCGTATTACCTCTATAGGCGGATTCGGGTTTGGCGATGGAAAGATTGGCCATGTCGATTTGTTATATATTACATCCATCAATGAAGGTGATGGTTTGGCGATGGATGCCGGTGCAGCTTATGCATTTAATGCGGGTGCTACCTTTTTTGTCGGTGGGGGATTTTTGCTTGGATACAATTGGGATAAAAATGGTATTATTGGTGCCTTCTATCCTGAAGCAGGCGTCGCAGTTAACATCACAAAGTCATTTGGAGTGACTCTTAGCACCAAACGCTATTTCAATTTATATGACGACACAGAAGATGTCATTATGTTTGGGTTACTTTTCAGCGATCTTTAAACAAAAAACCTACACAGCTGCGAGGAATTCTACCCAGAGAGATTAAATGTATGGTGTAAGGATATCGTAAAAATGAATTGCCTTTGTTTTACAGGATAAAACCTGAATGGCTTCCACATCCCTTTTTGTCAATTCCGCAAAAGCACTTTCTACAACAAAATTTCCTGTAACATACTTCGCATTTGGCATGCTAATTCCGTATTAGTGTCAGGCTGATCGATTGGCCCTGGCGAGTAGTACGGCCACTGCATTGTCTTCAAAACGTTGCGCTTCTTCGATGTATCCCCCTCACCGTCTCGTCATGTGACCAACCACCCTGGCGTTTAATGGACTCAAACGAGGCACCAGAGCGATGCGCATTGGTGGCCAAACTTCGGCGCAGACTATGACCACTTAACTCCGGCGCAAAATCCAGACTGGCGTCTTTGGCGACCGTTTTCAGAATCAGGTTCACACTGGCTGGATTCAGACCTTTTGACTTCAGCACGCCCCAGCGAGTAATACCCCGAAAGACCGAACCTTGCTCAATATCAGATACTGATAGCCATTGACGCAAGGCCGTCACTGGACACAAAGGGCCTTCCTCGCAAGGAATTGCTTTGATTTTACCCTCGCCGGTTTGATCGGTCCTGGATCGAGGGAGTGTGATGATCACCCCTTCTGGTTCCCAGACCAGGTGTTTAACATCGAGGGCCGCCAGTTCACTGCGGCGAAATGCGCCGAAAAACCTCACCAGTAACAGGGCGCGATCACGTACCGCTTTTAAGCCTTCCGATCCATCCAGGCTCGCTGTCATGCCCTCCAGATGTTCCAGACGAAACGTCTTGGCTTTGCGCTTGGGTTGCCCGTGCAACCGTTCAATTCCCTTCAGAGTCTTTCGCACTTCTGCTCCATCGGTGGGGTCGGGGAATTTTTGGAGACAGTGCCATTGCCGAAGAGCAGTCAGGCGTAGGGACAATGTACGCGGATTGAGGGTTTTGGCATGCTCCAACAGGTAATGAATCACCATGGCTTTAGTGGCCGGTAACATTACTGAAGCAATGGAAAGCAAAACAGGCAGGCGCTACCGGTGCCGGACAAACCGGGCTGCCAAATGACCTGCTCGCATCCGTTAAAGTCTTTTATTTGCCTGCGAGTCGGTAGGCCAGTTGCCAGTATTTTGAGCCATTGGGATTTATCAGGAGATTCAAGCCTCGGCCGTCAGCCAATTTGCAGGGCTTGTCTTTGGGCTTTGCGTTTTTGACGGAAGCGGCTGATAGTTTATCTTGAGCGGCCATTTGTTGGTATCTCTGTGATCGAACTGAGGATGTACCAACAAAATAATTGGATGCCAACAAACATTTGCGGACGCTGCAAGAAGCCCTGTTTAATGATTTTGTTCATCAAAAACAGTAGGTTATGTTGCGCGTATGAACATCTGCGAACGCAGAAAAACTGTGTGTACTCAACATATGGTACCGAGGGCCGGAATCGAACCGGCACTCCCGCGAAGGAACCGGATTTTGAATCCGGCGCGTCTACCAGTTCCGCCACCCCGGCATTCTCACTTGTTGAGACGGCGCACATGATATGTGTTTAGGGCGCCGCAAGCAAGTTGCAGACGAGGAAGATTTTGCACGGAGTAGTTTGTTACACTCCCGCGCCATGCGTCGTCGTGATTTCCATTTTGATCTGCCTCCTGAGTTGATAGCCCGGCATCCGTTAGCTGAACGGACGGCCAGCCGTCTGCTGGTGCTGCGTGGTGACACGGTTGAGGATGCCGTGTTTGCACACATCGGTGCGCTGTTGCAGCCGGGTGATTTGCTGGTAATGAACAATACCCGGGTGATTCCGGCACGTCTGTTTGGCCAGAAAGATACCGGTGGCAAGGTTGAGGTGCTGGTGGAGCGTGTGCTGGATGAGCACCGTGTGCTGGCGCATGTGCGAGCCAGCAAATCACCCAAACCAGGTAGCCGATTATTGCTGGAAGGCGAAGTACGGGCTACGGTGACAGGGCGGGAGGGCACGTTTTTTTATCTGGATTTTGAGGGGATGGAGCCAGTGGTGACGCTGTTGGAGCGTCACGGTCACATGCCATTGCCGTCTTACATCGGGCGTGCCGATGAG
>JAADIL010000005.1 GCA_013151355.1 Gammaproteobacteria bacterium | reverse complement strand
GCACCCGACTCAACCTGTCAGCACTCGGTCTGTACAGCGATGGTAGCAGCCAGGAGCTTGGTAATCAGGTCAGCTGGAGCAGCGCCGACAGTGGCATTCTGATCATTGATTCATCAGGCCTTGTACAGCCGCAAGCCATTGGCAGCAGCATTGTGAGCGCCAGTCTGGCCGGTGTTACCAGCAACACGCTTGTCACCATCAGCAATGCCGTGTTGACCAGTATTGAAATTGCGACCACTTCCACCACGCTTTCTCTGGGCAAACAGCAAGCATTGCTCGCCCTTGGTCATTACAGCGATGACAGCCTGCAAGATATCACTGAACTGGTGACCTGGCAGAGCATGCCACCCGAACCACTGGCCATCAGCAATGCCAGCGGCAGCCAGGGGCTGGCGGGGCTGGCCACTGCGCTGGCCACTGGCAGTCTCACCGCAACGGCAATTCTGGGCAATATTTCAGGTAATTTGGGGCTCAGTGTCAGTGCCGCCACACTGGACAGTATCGATATTTTTCCTCCCGGTTCACGCCTTGCCCTGGGTACCCGGACAAACTTTCAGGCGACCGGACGGTATTCCGACGGTACGATTCAGGATATCAGCACAAAAGTCAGCTGGGCTACTATCGATACGGCTATTGCCAGCATCAGCAATGCTCCTGGCAGCCAGGGCCTGGCAACAACGCTGAGTACGGGCACCACTGGCATTACCGCCATACTGGATGGTGTAACCGGCAATGCTTCGCTCACCTCCACCGCCGCCCAATTAGTGTCCATTAACGTCATGCCGTCGGTATTAAGCCTGCCTGTTGGCACAAGCTGGAACCTGGATGCCGAAGGCAGTTTTTCCGACGGTTCGGTGCAACTCATCAATGAGCAGGTTACCTGGGAGTCTGATAACACGGGTGTCGCGGCAATAAACAACGGTGCACTGAGCGCTCTTGCGCAGGGTAGTGCTCGCATCAGCGCCGGCCTGGGCGGGATCTCTGGCAACGCCACTCTCACCGTGACCAATGCCACCCTGAGCAGCCTGCAAATCAACCCGGATGCTCCCACACTGGCGGTCGGTACACAAACACAGCTCCAGGCTACGGCTACCTACTCCGACGGCAGCCAAAATGATGTCACTACACAGGTTATCTGGAATAGCGCTGACGACACCCGGCTGCTCGCACAAAACGGGGTTGGTCAACAAGGTCGCCTTGTTGCCCTGAGCAGCGGCAGTGTTGCGGTTACGGCCAGCCTTGACGGGGTGCAGGACAGCGTTACCGTCAATATCGGCAATGCTGCCCTGACTGGCCTGAGCATTATCGCCGCAAGTAACAGTCTGGACAGTGCGGAGCAGCAGCAACTTGTGGCCACGGGTACTTTCTCTGATGGCAGTAACCAGGACCTCACTGATCAGGCGGTCTGGAGTTCCGATACTCCCACGTTGGCTTTTGTCAGTAATACACCGGCAGACCGCGGTCTTGTCGAGGCTGGTATCAATGTCAGTGGTAACGTAATCATTACCGCCAGCTACGGTGATTTTAGCCCCACACTTGACCTGACAGTGAACGACACACCTCAACGGCCTGTTTCGCTGGTCGTGCTCGCGACTCCCAATGTTCTCCTCAACGATGGTATCGATGCCAGTACTCTTGATATTCAGGTCCTGGCTGCCGACCCTGCGGCCACCGTAGCCGACGGCACTCTCATCGAATTGCAAACAAGCCAGGATGGCATTGTGTTAAACACACAAAATCTGGTCACCACTGGTGGCATTGCCAGCATCAGCTTCACCACGACAGAAAATGGTTTATTGCAAATCCGGGCCACAGAACCTGGAACAACAATCAGCAACAGTACTGTGTTGTACAGCTCGGCAACCATTCCTGAAGTGATTGCCAGCGCCGCCTTTGCCGATGCCCAGGTCTCTGGAACGACTGTGCTCAGTGGCGGGCGCTTCGGGTTTTTCCTGTACAACCTGTCAAATCGGGATTTCCCCCTGTTGCAATACGAGCTGCGCAACGGTGGCGACATCCTGTTCAGCACCACCAATCCACTGTTGTTAAACAACAATGTATTATCCGGCGGGTTGAAGATGGGTATTATCTACACGCTTCCCGCAGACATCACCGACCAGGGTATTGAGGCGCGTTATTACCTTACCGACCCGACCAGCGGAGCTCCTTTTTTCTTTCGTGTTATTTACAGCTCATCTTGATAACGCCAGGAACCTGTTGGACCTGGGTGATCGTGGCGAGGGTGTATTAACCTGTAGATGAGCACCTGTTTTATGGGTACGGAGAGTTCACTTGCTGAGTGAGTCGCTACGACCAGAAAAAATGATGGTGCCGGTGAGAGGAGTTGAACCCCCGACCTTCGCATTACGAATGCGCTGCTCTACCAACTGAGCTACACCGGCTTGTTTTTGATGTTGTGTCCGGGAACAGACAAGGTGCGCGAGTATAAAAGATGCGCAAGGTTGGAAACAACCGCAGTCTGTTATTTCGTGGTGCGGACTCGCACAATAATATCGATGCTGTCCAACTCTACACCCGCAGGTAATGTGGGCAGACCCTGCAAAACCAGTTCCTGGCTGTCAATATCCTGCAATAGACCGGTGTCGATATTGTAAAAATGGTGATGAGCCGAGATGTTGGAATCATAAAACACTTTGTTGGGATCGACGATCACCTCACGAACCAGACCTTTGCGTGCAAACAGGCCCAGTGTGTTATACACCGTGGCTTTGGAAGCCACTATACCGTTTTGATTGACACGTCCCAGCACCTGATCTGCCGAAAGGTGCTGTGGCCGGGCAAACAGAATTTGCGCAATTTGTCGGCGTTGCTGTGTTGGCGCAATGCCATGCTGCGCCAGCAATGCATTAACTGCCTGCGTGTGTTGATTCGGTCCTTCGATTTTATCAGTAATTCCTTGCATGTCGCCCAGTATATTGCTGGGGAGCGCGGTATGCAATGTGGCCAATCCGGGTCAAGCGGCCGTAGAGCAATTATTCAGCGCAAAAGGGCTTGTTTCCATTATAGTGGGTTGATTTTGCACGATATCGGTCAGTAGTTGCGCAGAGGCTGGCGCCATTACCACGCCGTTGCGGAAATGCCCGGCATTGATGAATAAATCATCAATTTTGGGGTGGGCACCAATGAAGGGTACACCGGTAGGGGAGCCTGGGCGTAAACCGGCCCAATGGCGCTCCATAGACGCATCGGCCAGGGCGGGCACCATTTCACAGGCCACCCGGATCAGGCCATCCCGCGCTTCGTCCGTCACTTTTTTATCGAAACCCACGTCTTCCATGGTACTGCCTACCAGTACCCGGCCATCACGCCGGGGAATAACATAGTGCCCTTGCCACAACACGATATGCTGTAATTGACCGGGCTGCATGCGGAACAAAATCATTTGTCCGCGCACCGGCATCACCGGCACTTCCCGACCCAGCTCTTTAAGCAGAGTGGCACTCCAGGCACCGCAGGCGACAATAACCTTGTCCGCCATCACTTCGCTGTATTCTGTTTGTACACCCCGGATACGCTCTTTTTTGGATAGCAGGTGTGTGACTTCAGTATTTTCCGCCACGCGTACCCCCCGTAACCGCAAATCCTCACGCAGAGCCTGAATCAGTAGCGGGTTGCGAATCTGCGCCACCTCCGGCATCCACAGACCTGAGGGGTGGTTCGCAGGCAGGGCGGGTTCCAGACGCTGAATCGCACTGGCGTCCACTGGCTGCACAGTAGCGGCACAGGCTGGTGCCCAGGCCAGGGCTGCCTTGCGTTGATCGCCGTCCAGTATCAGCAGACCACTTTGTGTCCATTCCGCATCAACGCCGGTGGCCTGTTCCAGCTCTTCGATCAACTGGCGATAACGAACCTGACTCCAGGCCGCCAGCTCATTCACTGCAGCAGGATATTTCCAGGGGTATAGCGGCGAGAGTATACCGCCACCCGCCCAGGATGATTCCTGGCCCAGCTGGCCGCGCTCGACAAGAATCACCTTCGCACCACTGGCACTCAGCGTGCGCGCAGTAAGCAGACCGATGAGGCCGCCGCCGATGATTAAAAAATCTGCCATGAGTGTGTTTTTCCCTGTTCCGTAAATTGGTGCCGTTTCAGCACAATCCCCGCAATCCCTGTTGGGCACATTTTTGGCCTGCCAGCTGACAAGCATCACGCAAACAATCTGCCAACGGCAGGTCAGCCAGTTTGGCGTGAATGATGGCTGCATTGAACGTATCGCCCGCACCCAGAGTGTCCATCACGCAGGGCAAATCCAACGCCGGGCTGTGTAACACTTTACCTTGTCGACCTATACCCCAGGCTCCCTGCCCGGCCCAGCTGCAAATGTGTTCTGCCGTGGGTACAGACTGCTGCTGTGTCTGCAAAAAGGCGACAGGATCATGCATTTCACCATTCGTCAGGCCACAGGATTGCGCATAGTCGCGCGAGTATAGCAGCAGCTTTGCACCCTCACACAGGGACTCGACCGCCTCGCGTGGTTTTTCGATTTCCACCGAACGCGGTACTGCGGGAACCCGGTGCCGGGCAATATCGAGCATGGCACGGGTCTGTGCCACATTGCGTCCTTCGAAGTGCAACCAGTCAAAACCGGTGAGGTCAATTTGCTGAAAGGCCGTCAGGCTGTACTCGGGTAAATCACGATAATGCACGATGGTGCGCGAACCAGTGCGCTGGTTCAGGGTGACATACGACGTCGGTGAATGTCCACCGCGCACCACTTGTACGGCATCCATATTCACGGTGTAACTTGCCAGATCAGCACGGATAATTGCACTGCTGGCATCGTCTGCCAGAGTGCCGGCCCAGCTGCATTGGTGTCCCAATTGCTGTAAAACTGCGGCGGTGTTGCAGGCATTGCCGCCGCACCGTACAGCTTGTGCACTGGCGCGTACCTCTGCATCCTCCCCGGGGTAACCATCCACCGTGTTAATAATATCGAGGGTTGCAATACCCACTACCAACACGCGCGCCACGGGACGGTCAGGAATCCTGTTTTGGGTCTGAGGATTGTTCGGCAGGTGATGCTGCCCCGTCCGCCGGGCGTAGCGGGGTCAACGGCACGTACACGGAAAAATAATCCAGGATCAACCAGCCCACCACCATCACCAGCAAATACCACAGCGAATCCAGCCAGGCGAGATAACCAAATAACACCACATCCCACACATAAAAAAAATATAATGCGGCCAGCACTATAGGTTGTGCACATACCCGCCCCGTGCATTGCCTGCACCGCAATACCCCCCACTTGCCGGTGAGATATTTGTGCCACCAACTGAAGGTTTTTTGCTCACAATGCGGACAAAGAATCGAGGTCATACGAAAAATCACTCAACTGACAATCATGAAATGCGCATAATAACCGAGCCGCCCGCAATTGCCTATCCACAATCCGGAGTAATCGCACACAAATCACTCTGCAATACCAGGCATTTTGTTTTTGCGCACCGCTGTGGTATTTACACTCATGCCTTCAATCAACACAGCGAAAAATTACGAAGAAGCGGGTACGCTACTTATTGAACATGAAGAATTTTCACATGCCACTCCCTGATACTGGAGCCAGGCTTAAATGTCCCAAAGACCTTGATGTTGTTATGATGTGCCGTTATTACAGCTCAAAACAACAGTATGATTTTATTTCCTTGTTAATGACATGAAAATATGGGTAGATGCAGACGCTTGTCCCGTGGTGATCAAAGAGATTTTGTTCAAGGCGGCAAACCGTACCGGGGTGGAAACAACACTGGTGGCTAATCAGTCGGTGCGTATCCCGCCGTCTCAGCACATTAATATGCTGCAAGTAAAATCAGGTTTTGATGTGGCAGACGATGAAATCGTCAAACGGGTGAATGCGGGGGATTTGGTGATTACAGCTGACATTCCGCTGGCTGCGGAGGTCATTGAAAAAGGTGGGCTTGCGCTGAACCCGCGCGGTGAGATGTACACGGCTGGTGATATCAAGGCCAGGCTGAACATGCGCGATTTTATGGATACTATGCGGGCAAGCGGTGTGAATTCTGGCGGGCCGCCGCCGTTGAGCCAGAATGACCGGCAAGCGTTCGCGAACCATCTGGATCGATGGTTGACCCGGCAGGCGAAGAAATCATAGCTCACCAGGGTATCGTGATTTTTTCGTCACTTTGGCGAAGGCCAGAGTCCAGTAAAACTGGCAGGTTCCTGGATTCCTGACCTTCAGTACATGACTAAGGGACGTGCACGCAATAACATCCCGATCTTGCATCTCATCTTCAGCCCGTCTTCGCCTAAAGCACCTACTGTTGGTGCCCGTTCTTCAGCCACAAAAGCTCGAAACAGAACGACTATTCCTGCACTTTTGTTCAAAGCTTCCGCATCCATGCTCACGCCCCTTACCTACATCCCTGTAGGCAATCAGAACGAACAAATACAGA
>JAADIL010000084.1 GCA_013151355.1 Gammaproteobacteria bacterium | reverse complement strand
TGGTGACTCTTTAAAAACAGGTGTTTTTAGCGCTTAATTCACATTTAACCTGAATTAAGGGGCGTGCACGTCCCTGAGCGGTTGAATCGTAGCGAGAGCGACGAGTGCTCTGCAAATCTGGCAGATGCTTGGAATCACAAACCCCGGCCCCCATGTAGAGGTTAACGCAATGATCAAGTTTCAACGGGGGTGAAGAATATGCGAATGGATAAACTGACCAGCAAGTTCCAGATGGCACTGGCGGATGCGCAAAGCCTGGCGGTAGGGCGGGATCATCAATTTATCGAACCTGTCCATTTGATGATGGCGGTACTGGATCAACAGGGCAGCACGGTGCGCCATCTGCTGAACAACGCAGGCGTCAATGTGAACCAGTTGCGTACCCTGTTGGGTGAGGCGCTGGAAAAAATGCCTGGCGTGGAAGGTGGCGATGGTGATGTGCACATCTCCAATGATCTGGGGCGTTTGCTTAACGTTACCGACAAACTTGCGCAGGATCGCAAGGATGCTTACATTTCCAGTGAGCTGTTTGCGCTTGCTGCTGTGCAAAACAAGGGACAGCTTAGTGATCTCCTGCACAAGGCCGGTGCGGCCAAAGGTTCGGTGGAGCAGGCTATTGAGCAGATGCGCGGTGGTGAAAGTATTGATGACCCCAATGCCGAAGAAAGTCGTCAGGCGCTGGATAAATTTACCCTGGATCTGACCGAACGTGCGGAACAGGGCAAGCTGGACCCGGTGATTGGGCGTGATGACGAGATTCGTCGCACGATTCAGGTATTGCAGCGCCGCACCAAAAACAATCCAGTGCTTATTGGCGAACCGGGTGTGGGTAAAACCGCCATTGCCGAAGGTCTGGCGCAACGCATTATCAATGGCGAAGTGCCGGAAGGCATGAAAGGGAAGCGCTTGTTGTCGTTAGACATGGGAGCGCTGATTGCGGGTGCAAAATTCCGTGGTGAGTTTGAAGAGCGACTCAAGGCCGTGTTAAGTGATCTGTCCAAACAGGAAGGTCAAATTATTTTATTTATCGACGAGTTACATACGATGGTGGGCGCAGGCAAGGCTGAAGGTGCCATGGATGCGGGTAATATGCTGAAGCCAGCCTTGGCGCGCGGTGAGTTACATTGCGTGGGCGCGACCACGCTGGACGAATATCGCCAGTACATTGAAAAAGATGCTGCGCTGGAGCGTCGTTTTCAGAAGGTGCTGGTGGATGAGCCTTCAGTAGAAGATACCATTGCGATTTTGCGTGGGCTGAAAGAAAAATACGAAGTGCATCACGGTGTGGATATTACTGATCCGGCCATTGTTGCTGCGGCGACATTATCGCATCGTTACATTACTGACCGGCAGTTGCCGGACAAGGCCATCGATTTAATCGATGAGGCCGCGTCGCGTATTCGTATGGAAATTGATTCCAAACCGGAAAGCATGGATCGCATGGATCGACGCTTGATTCAGCTCAAGATTGAGCGTGAGGCACTGAAAAAAGAATCGGACGAGGCTTCCAGGCGTCGGTTGGCGGATCTGGAATCTGAAATCAAAAGGCTTGAGCTTGAGTATGCCGATCTGGAAGAGGTGTGGAAATCAGAAAAGGCGGCGTTGCAGGGTACGCAACACATCAAAGAGGCACTGGATCGTGCCCGGCAGGAACTGGAAACGGCACGTCGTGCCGGTGATCTCGCACGTATGTCGGAGGTGCAGTACGGACAAATTCCTGATCTGGAAAAAGAACTCGATATGGCGGCGCAGGCAGAAATGATGGACATGAAATTGCTGCGCAACAAGGTCGCTGAAGAAGAAATCGCGGAAGTGGTGTCCAAATGGACGGGCATTCCTGTCAACAAAATGCTGGAAGGTGAGCGCGAAAAACTGCTGCAAATGGAAGATGCGTTGCGTGAGCATGTGGTGGGACAGGATGAGGCAGTGAAAGCAGTGGCGGATGCCATTCGGCGTTCACGCGCGGGCCTGTCGGACCCGAACCGGCCCAATGGATCGTTTCTGTTTCTCGGGCCAACGGGGGTGGGTAAAACTGAACTGACCAAAAGCCTGGCAACCTTTTTGTTTGATACTGAAGAGGCCATGGTGCGCATTGATATGTCCGAGTTCATGGAAAAGCACTCGGTAGCACGGCTCATTGGCGCGCCTCCTGGTTATGTGGGTTACGAAGAGGGGGGGTATCTCACCGAGGCGGTGCGGCGCAAACCCTATTCGGTGATCCTGCTGGACGAAGTGGAAAAGGCACACCCGGATGTGTTTAATATTTTGCTACAGGTGCTGGATGACGGTCGACTGACCGATGGCCATGGTCGCACGGTGGATTTCCGCAATACGGTGATCGTAATGACCTCGAACCTGGGATCTGAAGTGATCCAGCAAATGGCAGGCGAAGCCAATTACGATGCAATGAAAGCAGCGGTGATGGAGATCGTCGGCGGTCATTTCCGGCCAGAATTCATTAACCGGGTGGATGAAACCGTGGTCTTCCATCCACTGGGTCGTGAGCAGATTCGTGCGATCACCCGTATCCAGATTGATTATCTGAAGGCACGGTTGCGAGATCGTGACATGGACCTGGAACTGACAGAAGCGGCGCTGGATCAGCTGGGTGAGGCAGGTTTTGACCCGGTTTATGGGGCACGACCGCTGAAACGGGCTATCCAGCGTGGTATCGAAAATCGTTTGGCACAAGAAATTCTCTCGGGACATTTTCAGCCAGGTGACGTGATTTTGGTGGACAAACTGGGTGATGAGTTGATGTTCAACAAGAAAGAAGATGCGAGTGCTGGTGCGGTGTGAGGATTTTCAGCACAGAATAGAAAACTGCATGGAAAAAATAACGGCCTGATAACCCGGTGAATTAGTAATTTTAATCAAAAGCCCCGCTACTGCGGGGTTTTTTGTTGTGAATCAAATCAGTTTTGACCCTGAGGCAGATAAGAAGCCACAGCCGCCATAGAGAATACTTATGGCCTTTTTATTTACATGGAAATTGTCCGGGGGTATATTATAACCGTACGCTAGATAAGGGATTGTCGAGTATTTTAGTCAAATATTGGCGATTCCGAAAAGCAGATACACAAGACGGTAACAACAGTAACAACAACAGGAGACATGATCATGACTTTCGTAGCAGGTTTGGCCATTACGGGAACGGTAGCCGGTATTATTTTGTTAATCACAATGAAAGATGTGATGAGTTCCTCGTAAACTGTTCCAATTGACAGTCAAGACGGACTGAAAACGGGCCCGCACCACCGATTGAATCGGGGTGCGGGTTTTTTATTGTGCTTTTTTAAGGGACGTGCACGTTCCTGAGTCTCAGCGTGTGGGAAAAGGGATAATCTTGCCTTTGACGGCAGGTGTCGATCTGGCGCTGGTGGGTCGGGGCGCGTGTCTTGTGGATAGTGCGACCAGCTCACGTTGTTGATTACTCAGCAGGTGCAGAGAGTCCCACATCATTCGGGAAATGGCGATGCACGATGCCATGGGCGTGCGGGCCAGTTGACGTGTTTGGTCGATTTGCCATTGCAGGCCGCGTAATCGTGTTCGTTTTTCGGCCGGGATGCTGGTCAGGAATGATTCGATGTATTCCGCGCGTTTGGCCTCGAAGGTGGCCGGATCGGTTCTGGCCAGGGCCAGCATTTCGTCAAAATCCACATGGAATCTACATTGCTTCTGTGTGCTACCCATAACTCTCTCCATCTACTGCGGTACCCGCGTTCGCACAAGTCCCTCACACGCCTCGTAACGTGTACCTTGATGACGAGTTCCCTGGCGTTTGTGCCAGAGCGAAACTCAAAAAGGATATTGTCAACAGCCCGTTATTATTTTTGCTGTTTTTTTGCTGTATCGGGTTTATTCTCCGGATTTCACCTTGTCTTGTCAAAATATACTTATAATACTCAGGGATAAAGCATGGGTTACCAGTGGCGCAGCCGCTTGTTTTTCCGTGGCCGTTATTTGACGGTCGTTGTTAATACGGTAAATATCTTCAGAGTGCGGTAGAGGTGGCTTTTTTCACGATCAAACTCGCCCGGACAGGGCGGAAATTTCCCCTGGTTCGGGTTTGCAGCTGTTTTTTTGCTGTTTGACTTTGCCTAAAAAACTGGCAAAAAATGCGGCAAAAACACCGAGCATCAGGCCGAGCAGCAAAGACAAAATAATAATAAGGCTTTTGCCGGGGCCGACAGGTTGTAGTGACTGCATTGGTGGTGAAATGGCGCGAGTGGCTTTCAGATTATTCATCTGTGCTTCAATTCGGGTAATGGTTTGTTGTTGACGTTCAACGGAGCGTCGGGAGTCAGCCAGGAGTTTGGCAAGTTGTTCTTCGAGTTTGCCAATCTCGGGTTGGTGGCGTTGCAAGGCGCGCTGGTTGCCAATATTCAGTCGGCTGAGTTCGCTGTTGGTTTTGCCAATGAGCTTGCCTTGTACACTTTGGCTGCGCAGGTTGGCGGCGATTTTTTCTTCCAGTTCCAGTCGCAGGTTTTGCTGGCCGATGAACAGGCGTTCCTGCAAGGCCGCGAGCCGTGTTCGATTCTGCTGGATGCCGTTATCAATGAGCAGCATGGTCATGGCTGCTGATTCGTTTTGCATGTTGCCGATAGCCTGTTTGCGTTGAGCAAGCGAGGAATCGATTTGTGACTCCAGATCGTTGATCTGTTGTTTTAACAGGATATCGATTTCATCCAGGCGTTGATAACGCGCCTTGACCAGTTTGGCCTGATCTTTTAAATCGACGAGTTGTTTTTCCTCATGGGCCAGTTTGTTTTCCAGTTGCTGTCGTGGCACAGCCAGTACACGTGGATCACGCAGTTCATCCAGTTTAATGCGTGCGCTGTTGAGCTGACTTTCCAGCTGTTTTTGTTGTGTTGCCAGGGTACTGGGGTCGGTAATTTCGTCCAGTTTTATTTTGGCCAGGGCCAGTTGGTTATTCAGACCCGCCTGGTAAACATTCATCACCCGTTGGTGATCTTCCAGTAAATACTCTGTGACGGCTTGCAATTGTTGCAAATAATCAGCGTTGCTTTCTTCGGTACCCCTGGCTTCCAGTACCACCAGCTGACTGTTTTTGGGAATGCGTGCATCAATGTTATAGATGACGCTGTTGTCAGGATGGGTTTTGCGAAATTGTTGTTGTGCCAATGGAATATAACTTTCCTGTATTTTGGCCAGCACGGTTTCGGGAGGGTCGATTAATTGTGGTGTCGTGCCAGAGGGGGCCTGAATCAACGTGCTGCCGATTTCAATAGTGGTTGTATAGTTGTATTTTTGTGGCAGCAGGAAGACCACCAGCAAGCCGGCGATGAGCGCCAGGGCCACCGAGGTAAAAATGATTGCACGATGCCTGGCAAGTCCCAGCCACAGATCAACGAGGTTGATACTGTCTTCTTCGTACCACTGTTGCCCGGCTATATTCGGCGGGCCGGGAGGAGAAAGCGTGTGTATCTTGTTGGCAGGCTCATTCATCAAGGCATTCTCCGTGTGCTTGTCGGCATCGGCATTGTTGTGTTCTGGTTTGACGACATGATCCTGAGGCAGGTTCATTCTGAAATAACACCTGTTTTTTTTTGTGTTCGTTGTGTATTTACAGAGTTGTTTGTGAGGTACGGGCAGTCAATATCCCGAGTTCACCACAACTGATGGCACAATAGTAGTTAATATTTGGAGTTTTTCCAGACGGCGATGTTGTTAAGGAATGGAAATTAAATAACTTGTCCCATTTGCATCTCTGCTTTAGCCTGTCTTCGCCCGTTCTTTAACCGCATAAAGCTCGAAACGTAACGACTATTCCTGCACTTTTGTTCCATCAAAACGAATATGCACTAAATTCGGGTGCCAAACAGGGAAGTTATTACGTGCGCGTTCCAATGTCATTAAGTTAAGAAATGGATGCTTGTTTTTTATCAATTAAGGGACGTGCACGTCCCTAAGCAAGCATTGGGCAGCCAGCGCCCGTGGCGAATGAGGTTTAGAGGTTCAGTGTGTGCCACGGAATGTGGAAACAAAAAACACAGTGTTTGTCACGCAGAGGTCGCAGAGACACAGAGGCGCAGAGTTTTTAGTATTTTTCTCTCTCTGTGTTTACAAGCATCAGATTTGGTAAAGCGACAGGCTTCCAGGCAGCCCCGGTTTTTGGCCAGGTGTGCTTAACTTAATGGCATTGGCGCGGGTTCCTGATGCGTGCCTGTTGCCTTGAGTGCGGTGGATTCCAGAACTGATTTCAGGAAAAAGCCGGTGTGAGAGTTTTTTGTTGCAGCAATTTTTTCTGGTGAACCACAGGCGACAATCGTACCGCCACCCTCACCACCTTCCGGCCCAAGATCAATAACCCAGTCAGCCGTTTTAATTACATCCAGGTTGTGTTCGATGACCACGATGGTATTGCCGTGGTCGCGCAATCGGTGCAGCACGCCGAGCAGTTGCTCGATATCATAAAAATGCAAGCCGGTAGTGGGTTCATCGAGAATGTACAGTGTGTTGCCGGTGTCACGCTTGGACAATTCGCGTGCCAGTTTTACGCGCTGCGCTTCACCGCCAGACAGTGTGGTGGCAGCCTGACCTAACTTGATGTAGCTGAGACCAACATCCATCAGGGTTTGCAGTTTGCGTTCTACCGGCGGAATGGCATCAAAAAAACCATGTGCGTCTTCTACGGTTTGCTCTAACACCTCATAAATGTTTAGCCCCTTGTACTTGATTTCCAGGGTTTCGCGATTGTAGCGTTTGCCTTTGCAAATATCGCAAGGCACGTAGATGTCCGGCAGAAAATGCATTTCTACCTTGATGACACCGTCACCGCGACAGGCTTCACAGCGGCCACCTTTGACGTTAAAACTGAAGCGCCCCGGTGTGTAACCACGTGCTCGTGCTTCCTGGGTACCGGCAAACAATTCACGAATGGGTGTAAACAAGCCTGCATAGGTGGCAGGGTTTGAGCGCGGTGTGCGACCAATGGGGCTTTGGTTGATGTCCACTACTTTGTCAAATTGTTCAAGACCTTCCATTTTTTCCATCGGCGCAGGTGCTTCCGGATTATTATTGATTTGTTGTGCAGCAAAACGGAACAGGGTGTCGTTGATGAGTGTGGATTTACCGGAACCCGATACGCCGGTTACCGCCGTCATCAGTCCGGCGGGGATATCGACATCCACATTTTTCAGGTTATTGCCTGACGCGCCGCGAATACGGATTTGTCGTGTTGCGTCCGGCGGGGTGCGTTGCTCAGGAATTGCGATGGATTTGCGTCCGGACAGATAGGCTCCGGTCAGTGAATTTTCGTTAGCCATGACTTCCTGCGGTGTGCCTTGCGCGACGATTTCACCACCGTGCACACCGGCACCGGGGCCAATGTCCAGCACATAATCCGCGCTGGCAATGGCATCTTCGTCATGCTCGACGACGATGACGGTGTTGCCCATGTCACGCAGGTAAGTGAGCGTGTTGAGCAGACGCTGGTTATCGCGCTGATGCAAACCAATAGAAGGTTCGTCCAGCACGTACATCACGCCCACCAGCCCGGCACCGATCTGGCTGGCCAGACGGATGCGTTGCGCTTCACCACCAGACAGGGTGTCGGCACTGCGATCTAACGAGAGATAGTCGAGGCCGACGTTAACCAGGAAATCCAGCCGTTGGCCGATTTCTTTAACGATTTTTTCCGCAATTTTCCCCCGATGGCCCGCTAATTTGAGTTGGGCAAAAAAAGTCTGCGCCCGGCCTACCGGTAGCGCGGTCAATTCAGGCAGTGTTGATTGCGCGACAAATACGTGACGCGGACCTTCGGCCAGCCGTGTACCGTTGCAATCGGGACAGGAGCGGGTGTTGAGATATTTGGCCAGTTCTTCGCGCACTACATTGGAATCGGTTTCGTGATAACGGCGATCCATGTTGGGCAGAATGCCTTCGAAGGCGTGAGTGCGGCTGGTAAACGTGCCGCTGTTATGATGTCTGTCTTTATAATAGCGAAATTCGATTTCTTCCTTGTCGCTGCCATTGAGAATGATGTGCTGAATATTCTCCGGCAGTTCGTGGAACGGTGTGTCTAACTCGAAATGGTAGTGTTTTGCCAGTGAGCTGATCATCTGGAAATAATAGGCATTGCGCTTGTCCCAGCCGCGAATAGCGCCCGCAGGCAGAGACAGCTCCGGGTGACGCACGACACGCTGGGCATCAAAAAACTGTTTTATGCCCAGGCCATCACAACCGCCACAGGCACCCGCCGGATTGTTGAAGGAAAACATGCGTGGTTCCAGTTCCGGTAAAGAGTAGCCGCACTGCGGGCAGGCGAACTGGGCGGAAAACAACAGCTCCTGCTCTCTATCCGTTTCCGGTGCGTCGTCCATCAGTACCACCGAAGCAATGCCATCAGTGAGCGCCAATGCCGTTTCAAAGGAATCAGCCAGTCGTGATTGCTGGTCATCACGTACCTTGAGCCGGTCTACAATGACTTCGATACTGTGTTTTTTGCGCAAATCCAGTTCTGGTACACCATCCAGCTCAAACAGCTCATCATTGACGCGCACACGCACAAAACCCTGGGCGCGCAAATCCTTAAACACGCTGAGATGCTCGCCCTTGCGATTGCGCACTACCGGTGCCAGCAACATGATTTTTGTCCCTTCCGGCAGGGCCAGTACCTGATCCACCATCTGGCTGACGGTTTGCATTTCCAGGCTGGCATCGTGCTCGGGGCAGCGCGGTTCACCGGCGCGGGCAAACAGCAGTCGCAGATAATCGTAAATTTCGGTGATAGTGCCCACAGTGGAGCGAGGGTTATGCGAGGTGGATTTTTGCTCGATGGAAATGGCCGGAGACAGTCCCTCGATATGATCTACATCGGGTTTTTCCATCATCGACAGAAACTGGCGTGCGTAGGCGGAAAGTGATTCCACATAGCGGCGCTGGCCCTCGGCATAAATGGTATCAAAGGCCAGGGAGGATTTGCCCGAGCCTGATAACCCTGTAATCACAATGAGTTTATCCCGTGGCAATTCCACATCGATATTTTTGAGGTTGTGGGTGCGGGCACCCTGAATACGTATTAAATCCATGCTGGCGACATCTCGTTGTTAGCGTTTTCGGGTTGAAAGGCGCGCGGGTTTTTCCGGCGGAACGCAAACCTGATATCATACGCCGTTCTGTCTGAACGACGCAAAAACCCGCAGTAATAAATTAACAATTGAGCAAGTATCGCAGTGACGCAATCCTCTACACCTGAAACCACCCATAAAACGACGGCAACAAACGACGCCATGTTACCCACCGAGCGCCGTGCCGTATTCTCCCTGGCCGGTATTTACGCTCTCAGGATGATGGGGCTATTCATGATCCTGCCGGTATTTTCGCTGTATGCGGAAACGCTGGAAGGTTATACACCCGCGCTTATCGGTCTCGCCATTGGCATTTACGGTCTGACTCAGGCGGCATTACAGATTCCTTTTGGTATCGCTTCGGATCACTTCGGCCGTAAACCGGTGATTATTCTTGGACTGATTATTTTTGTTATCGGCAGTGTGGTGGCGGCCATGGCGGATACCATGAATGGTGTGATTTTCGGTCGGGCGTTGCAAGGTGCAGGTGCCATTGCCGCAGCGGTGATGGCGCTGGTGGCGGATCTTACCCGCGAAGAAAAGCGTCTTAGTGCCATGGCTATCATTGGCATGAGTATTGGTGTGGCTTTTGCCGTATCGCTGGTGATGGGGCCATTATTCAGCAACTGGATTGGCGTGGACGGCATTTTCTGGCTGACCGCCGTACTGGCGCTGGTGGCCATCGCCGTGCTGCATTTTGTGGTGCCAAACCCGGTGCGCAGCGTGCTGCATCGTGACGCACAGACCGTGCCCGCCCAGCTCAAAAACGTGATTCGCAACCCGCAGCTGTTGCGTCTGGATTTTGGCATCATGGTGTTGCACATGCTGCTTACCGCGACGTTTGTGGTGCTGCCACTGGCTCTGCGTGATCATGCAGGACTGGCAGCCGAGCAGCACTGGTACATTTATCTGCCGGTGATGGTGTTTGCCATGCTGTTGATGGTGCCGTTTATCATCATTGCCGAGAAAAAACGCCGCATGAAAACGGTGTTCACCGCTTCGGTGTTGGCGTTGGGTGTGGGTGAA
Source organism: Gammaproteobacteria bacterium (assembly GCA_013151355.1). Lineage (GTDB taxonomy): Bacteria > Pseudomonadota > Gammaproteobacteria > SZUA-152 > SZUA-152 > SZUA-152. The sequence continues at coordinate 763 of JAADIL010000084.1, read as the reverse complement.
CTGATTTTCATGTTTGGGTACGGATCGGTGACCGGCATTGTGCTGGGGCTGTTCATCTTTTTTACCGCATTTAATGTGCTGGAAGCCTCACTGCCTTCACTGGTAGCGAAAATGGTCTCCCCCGACAACAAAGGGACGGCCATGGGCGTGTATTCCAGCTCACAGTTTCTCGGTGCCTTTTTTGGCGGAGTGTTAGGTGGCTGGCTGTACGGATTCATGGGATTCGAGGCAGTATTTGGTCTGTGTGCAGGGTTGACGGCCATCTGGTTTCTGGTAGCAGCGACCATGCAAAGCCCGCGTTACCTCAGTAGCCACCTGGTGCGGGTGGGGCCTGTCAGTAAAGAAGAGGCTCAGCACCTGGTGGGTGAGTTCACCAAAGTGACTGGTGTTGCCGAAGCGGTGGTGATCGCCGAAGATGGGGTTGCCTACCTGAAGGTGGATTTGCATGCCCTGGACCGTGAGGCACTGAAAGCCTTTGCAGCGGACGACGAATTTGTTGACAATGCAGAAAAGCAAAGCAGTTAATTATTTTTTGAATAAAACAGTGTACAAGCAGGAGAAAAGACAATGGCGCGCGGCATAAACAAAGTCATCTTGATTGGTAACCTGGGGCAGGACCCCGAAGTGAAATACATGCCCAATGGCGGCGCAGTGACCAATGTCACCGTGGCTACCAGTGAAAGCTGGAAAGACAAAAATACCGGTGAGCAAAAGGAAAACACCGAATGGCATCGTGTGGTGTTTTTCCGTCGTCTGGCAGAAA
>JAADIL010000161.1 GCA_013151355.1 Gammaproteobacteria bacterium | reverse complement strand
CAGACCCTGCACCGCCTGCCGCAGATGCTGGATGCCCTGCAACAGCAAAAAAAACCGCAGGTGGATGTCTCCTTCCCTGAAATTGAAAAATTCGACAATCTGCCTGCGCCCAAAGCCGATGGTCCCACGGCGTTTGTTTCCATCATGGAAGGGTGCAGCAAATATTGTACTTTTTGCGTGGTGCCTTATACGCGTGGTGAGGAAATCAGTCGCCCCTTTGACGACGTGCTGGCCGAAGTGGCGCAGTTGGCGGCACAGGGTGTACGTGAAGTCACTTTGCTGGGCCAGAACGTCAATGCCTTTCGTGGCGTAATGAATGACGATGATATCGAAGAAGAGAGCGCTGATCTGGCCTTGCTGATTCACTATGTGGCTGCTGTGGAGGGAATTGACCGCATCCGTTACACCACCTCGCATCCCGTGGAATTGTCGGATTCGCTGATTCAGGTTTACGCTGAGGTGCCAGAACTGGTGGGTCATTTGCATCTGCCGGTACAGACCGGTGCGGATCGTATTCTGGTACAAATGAAACGTGGCCACACCGCGCTGGAATACAAGGCCAAAGTGCGCGCTCTGCGCGAGGTGCGGCCTGATTTGAGCCTGTCGTCGGATTTTATTATCGGTTTTCCCGGTGAAACCGGGGCAGATTTTCAGGCCACCATGAAACTGATTGAGGATATTGGTTTTGATCATTCCTTCAGCTTTGTGTACAGCGCCCGGCCCGGCACACCGGCGGCTGACTTGCCGGACGACGTGCCGTTGGTGGTGAAAAAACAGCGCCTGGCCATTTTACAGGCACGCATCAGTGAAATGGCGGCGGCTATCAGTGCCGAAATGGTGGGCACGGTACAGCGTATTCTGGTGGAACGTCCTTCGCGCAAAGATGTCAATGAAATGAGCGGGCGCACAGAAAACAACCGCGTGGTCAATTTCGCCGGGCCGCCGCGACTTATTGGTGAATTTGTGAATGTGCGCATCACCGAAGCCATGCCCAACTCCCTGCGCGGCGAAGTTGTGCTGCTGGATGATGAAAAGGCATTGGCGGCCGGGCGCAGAATGGCGTAGCCTGTCACTTATGTCCAAGGAACCCCCTTTCCCGGTTTGAACGATCAGCCCGACTCCCGAAGCTTTACCCTCGAACCCGCTGATAATCCGCGACTGGCCAACTTGTGCGGTCAGTTCAACGAGCATTTGCGTCTGGTGGAAGAGCGCCTTGGCGTGGAAGTGAATAATCGCGGTAATACCTTTACGGTGTTGGGTGACAGCGCTCCGGTGCAGGCTGCGGAACGGGTATTGATGCAGCTCTATGCCGACACGGCGCAGGGCGAACTGAAAGCAGAGCGGGTACATCTGCTATTGCAGGAAGCGCAGTCCCCCGGTGATGCAGATACGAATGAAGGCGGGAGCGCGGATAAATTTGATGTCAGCATCACCACCCGCCACGGTATCATCAAGGGGCGTGGTGCCAGCCAGCGTCGTTACTTGCACAACGTGCTCACTCATGACATCAATTTTGGCGTCGGCCCGGCGGGCACCGGCAAAACCTACCTGGCTGTCGCCTGTGCAGTAGAAGCGCTGGAAAAACAAACGGTGCAACGCATTGTACTGGTGCGACCCGCTGTGGAAGCGGGTGAGCGACTGGGTTTTTTGCCGGGTGATCTGGCACAGAAAGTCGACCCCTATTTGCGCCCGCTTTACGACGCATTATATGAAATGTTGGGTTTTGAGCGGGTTGATAAACTCATCGAGCGGAATGTTATTGAAGTTGCCCCTCTGGCTTATATGCGCGGGCGCACGCTCAATGATTCGTACATTATCCTGGACGAGGCGCAAAATACTACCGTTGAGCAAATGAAAATGTTTTTGACGCGCATCGGTTTTGGTTCCACGGCGGTGGTAACGGGGGATGTCACGCAAGTGGATTTACCCAAAAATACCCGTTCCGGATTACGCCAGGTTGTGGAAGTGTTGAAAGATGTGAAAGGCGTCAGTTTCACTTTTTTTAAGGCCCGGGATGTAGTGCGTCACCCGCTGGTGCAAAAGGTGGTGGTCGCGTATGAGGCTTATGAAAAGACTGAAGCCAGTGCTGAGCCCAAAGGAAGTTAAGAGGTGCAGGTGGGCGTGCAAATGGCGGTGGAAAACACCACGCAGCAGGACGTACCTGATGCCGGGCGCATACAAACCTGGGTGAATGCCGCCATACAACAGGCCGGGTCCGACGAATTGATGACAAACAGGGCGACACAGATGACCGTGCGCATTGTTGAAACCGATGAAATGACCGAACTTAATCAACAGTACCGGCAAAAAACCGGGCCGACCAATGTATTGTCTTTTCCTTTTGAGTCACCACCGGGTATGCCCACTGACCTGATGGAGCCGACATTGGGTGATGTGGTGGTGTGCGCAGCCGTGGTGATACGTGAAGCGGCCGTACAGGGCAAAACATTGACTGCACATTGGGCGCACATGATTGTACATGGCACCCTGCATTTGCTGGGGTATGACCACATACAGAACAATGACGCACAAAAAATGGAATCACTGGAAATTATCGTACTCGCCGAACTGGGGTACGAGAATCCGTATTCAGTATAATCCCGATATAACAAAAACGACCCAATATCAGAGCATGTATAAATTATTATGAGTGAAGAACAACCCGGTGGGGCTGTCGCCGATAACGGACAGCAACACGACACCTGGCTCGGCCGACTCACGCAATCCCTGCTGAACAAACCCTTTTCTTCGGTACCAAAAGACCGCAAGCAACTTGCGGCAGTGCTGCATGATGCGGAAAAACAGGGGCTGTTGAATCATGATGCCCTGGCGATGATCGAAGGTGTGCTCACCGTTGGGGATATGCAGGTGCGTGACGTGATGGTGCCGCGCTCACAAATGATCGTGGTGGAAGAGTCCGCGTCGCCAGAAACCTTTTTACCCGTGGTGATTGAATCTGCGCATTCACGCTTTCCCGTGGTGGGCGATTCCCGGGATGAAATTGTGGGTGTTTTACTGGCCAAAGACCTGCTGGCCTATATCGGCGAGCGGAATGCGCAATCCGCAGAAGGCAGTGACCGTCATTTCCAGTTAAATGACTTGTTGCGCCCTGCGGTGTTCATTCCGGAAAGCAAACGGCTTAATATCTTGCTCAAGGATTTTCGCGCCAATCGCAATCACATGGCCATTGTGGTGGACGAATATGGTGGTGTGGCCGGTTTGGTGACCATTGAAGATGTACTGGAACAGATCGTAGGCGACATCGAAGACGAACATGATTTTGCAGATGATGCCTTTATCGTCAAACATTCAGAGCAACAATTCACGTTGAAGGCACTGACACCTATCGATGAGTTTAACGAATATTTTGAGTCCGAACTCAGTGACGAAGGTGTGGATACCATTGGTGGTTTGTTGATGCGTGAATTTGGCCGCATGCCCGGACGTGACGAGCAATGCAAAATAGGCCGTTTTGAATTCAAGGTATTACGCGCCGACAGTCGGCGTATTCATTTGTTGCAATTGAATGTATTGCCAACAGAGGAAGCTGAATCTTCTGACGCATCAGAAGATGCTGTGGACAACAACAATTAATATCCGTCGGTACGTTATTGCTTTGCTGGCAGGTGCGGGTCTGCCTCTGGCTTTTTCCCCGGTTGATTTTTTCCCCCTTGCGGTTTTAATGCCCGCAATATTGTTTTATCTCTGGTTACAGTCTTCACCCCGTCAGGCTTTTATCATCGGTTATCTGTTTGGTGCAGGTTTTTTTGGTGTGGGTGTTTCCTGGGTGGCGGTGAGCTTTTACCGCTTTGGCAGCATGGGCATAGCCCTGTCTATTGCCGCGACATTATTGTTTGTCCTGTTTCTTGCACTGTTCCCGGCAGTGTTGGGCTGGGTCTCGCGGCGTTATTTTTCTGCATTCAACAAAAATCTCTATTTATTGTTACCCATTCCGGCGCTATGGGTATTTTTTGAATGGGTGCGTGGCTGGATTTTAACCGGGTTTCCGTGGCTGAACCTGGGTTACAGCCAGACGGATTCGCCGTTAGTGGGCATCGTGCCGGTGCTGGGAGTGTATGGCACCTCCTGGGCAGTGGCGTTCAGTGCGAGCCTGCTGGTTTGCATGCTGATCAGCAAACACAAACCGCGTTATCTCGCACTGACAACATTGTTGGCATTTTGGGTGATGGCTGCTGGTCTGACGCAAGTGACATGGTCTGAAGCCAAAGGTACACCATTAACGGCCAGTCTGATTCAGGGGAACGTGCCACAGAATATAAAATGGCGACCCGATCAACGCGGCCCGACTATCGAACTGTACACACGGTTAAGCAGTGATCGTTGGGATCGTGATGTTATTGTTTGGCCGGAAACCGCATTGCCAGCCTATCTTCATCAGGCGCAATCTTTCCTGGAAAACCTGGTCAGCCGGGAACACAAAAATGGCGGCGCAACCTTGTTAACCGGTTTGCCTGTCATGTCTGAGCAGGATGACAGCCAATATTACAACGGCGTGGTGCGCGTGGCGGTCAATGCAACGGGTGAGGTTACTACACAAATTTACCGGAAATCACATTTGGTGCCTTTCGGTGAATACATTCCATTCAAATCCGTACTGGGAGGACTGCTGGATATCCTGCAAGTACCCATGGCGGACTTTAGTCGTGGTTCGGTCGTGCAACCCCTGCTGGAAGTGGGCAACAATAAAATCGGCATGTCCATTTGTTATGAAGACGCCTTTGGAGAAGAGGTGATTCGTGCATTACCCGCAGCATCATTTTTGGTGAATGTGAGTAACGATGCCTGGTTCGGTGATTCTTTTGCCCCGCATCAACATTTACAGATGGCACGCATGCGTGCTATCGAAACGGCACGGCCGATGTTGCGGGCAACCAATAACGGCGTGTCTGCGATAATCGACCATCATGGAACCTTGTTGGCAACTTCACCGCAATTCGAGGTTGCGGTGCTGGATGGAGAAGTTCAGCCACAGCAAGGCGCAACACCTTATGTGCGGGCAGGTAACTGGCCCGTATTGTTTGCCTTGTTATCAGTGTTGCTTGTGTGCGTGTCGCGCAATATCCGGGGATGTCATCGGTGCGGTGAAAATCGCTGATACTGGAATGTTGGGTACGCTACGCCTTGTCCAGCCTGCCTGGTAAAAATATGCCTGGAAGGGAACCGGTTTTGAATCCGGCACGTCTGTCGATTTACCATCCCGATACAAGTACAGGTGGTATTAAATGCGAATCAAGCACTAAAAACACGCTACTTTTAAGAAAATTACCAGGTATTTAACGCAAAGTTTTCAGTGTTTTTCTCTGCGTTTATAACACGTCACTGTCAGCATCACTGCAACATAACTTCCCGCTGTACTGGAATGCTTGTTCAGGGGTTTAAACCTCTGGATTCCGGCTAAAAATGTGCCGGAATGACGGTGTTTTCAGTAACCGGTAACAAGAAGTGCTAACAGAATGATTTAGTCCTTAATTCACATTTAAGAGTTTTGATCTGACGGGCAAAGATGGTGGAACTTTTCACATCTGGTCCGGTCTTTAGTTATTCCCGGGTGATTTGGACAGCTGCGGTGCAGTTGAACTAAAAACAGGGAAGGGGAGGGGGGAATGCGAGCACAGCACATTGTTGTTGTGCACATTTACATCTCATGGAGAGAAAGACATGACCCAAAACAGTATGACGTTTACATCTATTGATAACCACACAGCCTCTCATGGCAAATCCATTTCTGATAACCAGGAAAACTTCGGCCGAATTGAACGCGCTATCCGGGCCATATTTGCCCCTGCGGGAATATTTGCAATGCTGTTGTTTCCTGGAGACATTACATGGCAGCCTTACGCAACCTATGCGGGGATATACCTGGCTGTTACAGCATTGACCACCTGGGATCCTTTGTATGCTCTGCTCGGATTGAACTCCCGCCACAGAGCAAATGCTGAAGAGCCGTCAGACATATCCGACAGAATGCCGACTTCACTGCATTATGCTCGGCAATAAGGCGAAATCTGGCAATATCAATGCAAGGTGATTGTTCCAGGGGGGCGAGAATTCTGTTCGTGCAAGGCAGCAGGTCGCAAGCGTAAGTGACCAGGCTTCGCAAGTTTTATACAAACAGGATGCCTCTTCTGGAACAGGGGCCGAGTATCATATCCATGTCTTGCTTTTATCAGCCGGGACAGAACAATCAATATGGTACTTGGCCCTCTTTTTTTCGGAGAAAAAA
>JAADIL010000271.1 GCA_013151355.1 Gammaproteobacteria bacterium | reverse complement strand
GTTTTCAGAGCTATCCCGGGAATTGTTGTGATTAACTTTATCAGCCTCATGCTCAACTTTTTTGGTTTGGGCAGACACTTTGTCCATATAGGTAAAAAGAAGCCCGGAAATTACAAATGTTAAATGAATGATGACCAGCCACATAAGTTGTTTATCGGTATATTCATCGAACAGAAGAAAGGCTTTTAGTAGCTCAATGCCAGAAATCGCCACGATGGAACCAAAAAGTTTAATTTTTAACCCGGAAAAATCAACTTTTCCCATCCAGCTTAATCTGTCTTCGGAATGTGTATGATCAATTTTTGAAACAAAGGTTTCGTATCCGGCAAAAATGATAATAAGTAGCAAGTTTGCCAGTAACGTAATATCGACAAGCACAAGAATCTTTAGCATGACCATTTTCAGGTCAGCATCGAGAATCGTCGGGGCAAAATAAATAAATTCCTGGGTAAATTTGATGAGCAGCAAAGCAATTGCCACGACGAGTCCGCCATAAAAAGGGGCGAGTAACCATCTGCTGGCAAATAACCAGTTTTCCAGTGTGTGTTCGAGAGATTTCATGTTTTTACTCTATAGGGGGCCGCCAATATTTTAGCACGATATCGGGATGGGTATGAGTTGTTACACGACAGGAAACTGAATGTAGTCGTGTATAAAAATTTGTCGTAGAGCAAACGGGAAAGCAGGCCCGGCTTGCACAGGAGTAATTATTTCGGGCACAAGGCTGCGGACAAACCTGTCACCTTCAAATAATTCGATCAAGCTGGTCGATTCTTTGTACTTGGATATTTTTCTCGCTTGTTTATACTGATTCTAAATGAAGGCGCGGGAGCAAAGTATGAAAGGTGAATTTATCCGGGTAACATCGGGTTTCAGAAACTGGATAACGCCGGATGGCAGCCCCGGCCCGACAGGCGAGGGCGGGTTTGCCGCCGAGCCAGGGCGTTATCATCTTTATGTTTCTTATGCTTGTCCGTGGGCGAATCGCACGTTGATTTTCCGGGCACTCAAGGGGCTGGAAAGTGCCATTTCGGTATCTGTGGTGCATCCACTGATGCCAGCAGACAGCTGGGTGTTCGGTGAATATCCCGGAGCGACGCCTGATCAGATTAATGGCGCTAAAACATTGTCCGAGATTTATCAAATAGCGGATGCCGGGTTTAATGGTCTGGTGACCGTCCCTGTATTATGGGATAAACAACACAACACCATTGTGAATAACGAATCGTCAGAAATTATTCGTATGTTAAATTCCGCATTTAATGGTTGTGCAGGTGTACACACTGAGGTAGATTTTTATCCGCAGCACTTGCGTGAAGATATCAATGTCATTAATGAAGTGGTGTACCATAACGTGAACAATGGTGTGTATCGTGCCGGTTTTGCTGCCACGCAGAAGGCTTATGAGCGGGGTTTTGATCAGCTGTTTGCAATATTGGATGAACTGGAAAAACGGTTGGCCTCACAGCGTTATCTGGTGGGTAAACAAATTACCGAGGCGGATTGGCGACTGTTTGTGACATTGGTGCGTTTTGATGCAGTGTATGTTGGCCATTTCAAGTGCAACAAGAAACGTGTGGTGGATTATCCGAATTTATGGGCTTACACGCGAGAGTTGTATCAGGTGTCTGGTGTGGCGCAAACGGTGAATATGGATCACATCAAATATCACTACTATGCCAGCCATAAAATCATCAATCCTGCCGGTATTGTACCCAAAGGGCCGGAGATTGATTTTTTATTGGCGCATGGGCGAGAATAACCTTAAATAGCAGTATACAATAAAGATTGTATATTTTTAAAGAAAACCCTGCACAGCAATCACAGGTTAATGGGTACGAAACACCAGGAAATACAAAAGGAGTGTTTGATGAGCAAAGCAAAAATTGCCGACACCAGGCCCATTGCCGTGAATCTGGAAGCGGGGGAAGAATATTATTGGTGTTCCTGTGGCCAGTCCCGCAATCAACCCTTTTGTGATGGCTCTCACCGGGGCACCGAATTTACACCCACGGTCTTCAGTGTCGGTGAAGCACAGGAGGCTTATTTATGCCAGTGCAAGCGCACCAGTACGCCGCCGTTTTGTGATGGTGCTCATGCGCGGCTTGATGAGGATGAAAAGGTTAATTATGCCGCAGCCGCCACCGATACTTTGTCGGCAAAAAACACCCCCGAAGAATCCACTCTGGAAAGTATTCACGCACTGGCGCGTGACGGCCTCACCAAAACCGGCCACCACGGTGAAATGGCCTCCATGGGCGTGCCGCGTCATACATTGCCGCAGTGGGATGATATTCAAATCCTCGCGGCACAGTTTGCGCACAAACCCCTGATGGACGATGTGGCGGTAGGCAGCGAACTGGTGGTCGGTCCGAAGGCCAAAAAACCGTTGGTACTGAAAATTCCACTGTTTGTGTCTGACATGAGTTTTGGTGCGCTGTCTGAAGAAGCCAAAGTGGCGCTGGCGCGAGGTGCGGAGCTGGCGGGCACCGGTATTTGTTCCGGTGAAGGCGGCATGCTGCCGGAAGAGAGAGAAGCTAATTCCCGTTATTTTTATGAACTGGCTTCGGCACAATTTGGTTATGATGAATCGTTGTTGTCGGGCATACAAGCATTTCATTTCAAGGGCGGACAGGGGGCCAAGACCGGCACGGGTGGTCATCTGCCGGGTAACAAAGTCACGGAAAAAATCGCCGCAGTACGTGGCCTGGAAAAAGGGCAGGATGCTATTTCACCCCCGACCTTTGCTGAACTGAATACCCCGGCAGACTTCAGACGTTTTTCTGACCGAGTACGGGAAGTGAGTGGTGGCGTACCCATTGGTATGAAATTGTCCGCCAATCATATTGAAAAAGACATTGAATTTGCTATCGAAGCCGGTGTGGATTATATCATCCTTGATGGCCGTGGTGGTGGTACCGGTGCTGCACCGCTGATTTTTCGTGATCATATTTCGGTGCCTACTATTCCTGCCCTGGCCCGGGCGAGGCATTATCTTGACAAACGGCTTGGCAAGCAGAAACAAAAAGATATTACATTAATCATCACGGGTGGCTTGCGCACCCCCGCAGACTTTATTAAAGCGTTATGTCTGGGTGCCGATGGTATCGCGATTTCCAGTTCGGCAATGCAGGCCATCGGCTGTGTTGCTGCGCGCATGTGCAATACCAACAATTGTCCGGCGGGCATCGCCACACAAAAACCGGAATTACGCGCCAAACTGAATGTGGAAAAATCTGCTAACCAGCTGGCACGTTTTCTGGAGGCCTCCACCGAACTGATGCAAGTTATGGCACGTGCTTGCGGTCATGACCATTTACAAAAATTTAATCATGAAGATTTAACTACCTGGAACAGGAATATGGCAGCACTGACGGGAGTTGAATATGGTGGCTTTGATTCTGCTCGCTAATGTAGAACATCAAGATTTTGTGGGTAAAAATCGCCGGGGTGGATTGGCTTGAGTGCAACTTTTACCTCTGACTACAATATTGGTGCCAGACTAGAGAGAGAACCTTGCTTCGCCAGGTGTTTACTTGCGCATTTGTTGTTCCTTACTGGCATATCAGGTGGAACCGCTGCGCTTGTTCCACCCTACAGTCGGAGGCCTGCGTAACATCAGTGAATCAGTAAAGCTGTCTTTTTGGGGTTAAAGAGCCTGAAAGTATGGTTATCAGGGCACGCCTAAACAGGTTTACCGCTGTTTGTTGGACTATTTTTATGCACGGAACTATCTGCGTTGCAGGGTGGCTCAGGAATGGGCGCGTAGATAACTTCCCGGCTTTGCATCTCATATTCAGCCCGTCTTTGCCCGTTCTTCAATCGCAAAAATTCGAAACAAGAGTCATTATTCCTGCATTTTTGCTTAATCAGAATGAACAAATACGAACTAAATCAGGGCGCCATTTGTATCAGTTATTCAATTTCCATTCCTCAGTGACAAAAACAAATTTTCTTTGTACTTATAATTTATTTTCAAATACTCCCACAGCAACGCCATCGAGCTCAGGGTTGCACCAATAAACTTCAAAATATACTTTCAGGTTTTCCATGATAAAGCTCGTTAATTTGCAGGGTAATATTCAGGAATTTACGTCTTGTGCACAGCCTGGCATGGAGTATAAAATTATTAACAATCGTTCAGTGTATGTATACAGTGTTCATGTTGTTGTGGTTCTTTAATATTTTGATTGTTCTGGAACCCGGGTGAAAAAACAAACGAGGTCAAGAGGGATCGGGGGATTGTCGAATTCCGGTTTTTGCCCGTTGAATGTCTGCGAGTGTGGCGCGAAAATTTTTCTGGTATTTTCCACCCAGGTTCACGGCACGTTTCGCCTGTTTTTCTGCATCGTGTAATTTTCCCTGTTCCAGTAATACTTGTGCCAGGTTGTTGTATGCCGCACCTGTATCGGGATGGTCGCGCACAACGTTGCGAAAGGCCTGCGCGGCAGCGTTCAGGTCAGCCATTTGATACGCGCTGTTGCCTAACCCCATTTGTGCGATGAGGTTGTTTGGCCAGCGTGATAGCGCGGTACGGTAAGCGGTATGAATTATCGACCACTGTTGATTGTTTGTTTGTGTATTTTCCAGCGCAACTACGGTGCGCAAGTAGCGCTCGGCATCGGCTGATGCGGGTAAGGTTTCTGCTGATAGCACTGCGATGCCCCAATACCGGCTCCGCGCCCAGGTGAGTTCAAAGGTATCCATGTTGGTTATATGACGCGCATCCGTTCCGGAACGCAGGATGATTTCACGTTTGTTTAAATCGAAACCTGTCACTACGGCGTAGTGCCATTGCGGTGCCCAGCTGAGCCCCAGGTTTTGCAGTACCAGTATCGGGTTACCAGCGGCGATTTCACTGAGAAGTGTGCGCATGTCAGGTGCAATGCGATAGGGCAGCCGGTTGTGACGGCGGGTACTGGCAAGGATTTCGGGTTGCAAAGAGCCGAGGCGGGAGGGCAGGTAGATTTCATCGACTAATGTGCTGACATTAACATTAACGCCGGAATGTTTGAGTACAGTGGCCAGCGCCGCCGGGCCGCACTGGTAACGCTGCTGCGGAAAAAAGGGGATGTGGCTGAGCTCAATGTTGCCGGGAAGGTTGGTGGGTGTGGCGAGCAGTTGCTGTGTTTGCGGGGCGCTGGCGCAAGCGCCGACAAGGATCAGAATGGCGAGCAGTGCAATTTTTCGCACTGCTCTTTGTGTCATCACAGCGGACAAAAAATAGTTGGTTTCAGTTCAGGTTAACGGTCTTTTTCACGAATGGAAAAACTTCGGTGTAACCCAGAATATCCGTTGCCAGCAGCACCAGAAAAACCAGCAGGACGGTGCCGAGGATGCCGCTGCCCGCCGGAAGCTGATCCAGCTGGTCGGCCAACAGAGCCACTTCTTCATCAGTGAGGGCATCAATGCGGGCTTGTAGTTGCGCAGGGTCAACACCGGCACTTTTTAGTTGTGTGGCCAGGTCAGCACGGTTCAACAGGGTTTTTACGTGGGTCCGGTCTTGCTGTGTCTGGCTGTGGTCCATCATTTGTCCCGTGCCGATCATTGCTGCCTGGGCTACAGGGAAAAAACAGGCCACAGAGACAAATATGAGTAGCAGACTGCTGATGGTGGCGCGTTTTGCGCTTTTGGTTATATTCACGTTAAATGCCTCAGGTTTTGGATGGTTTTGTGTGGCGGGACGTTATGTGTGTCGTCCGATTTTGCTCTTTATGTCTGCCAGTTTATGTCACAATCGGGAAACTTTCACAATAAAATCAGTGTATTTAACCATAAATATCAACCAGCGAGTACGGTAAAATAGTGCAACTTTCGATTAGTCCTTATGGTATCTTGTCTCTCGGGAAAGTAACTGTGAGTTTCCATTATTGGGTTGATGGTTGTTGTTCTTGGGTTAGTTGCCGAAGCATTGCAATAAGTCATAATAAAAAAGCAGGTGCAGCCGGGCAATGTTTGTTGCACATCAAGGTAATTCGGGCTGCGGACGAAATGCCGTCATGTGACGATTGATGTACAGAGGTAGAGGTAGCAGTAATGGAGAGTAATGAAAGGGGTGCCCAGGGATCGCCGGTGCTCTATAAAGTGCTGAGGTTGCTGGAGGATCTGAAGGTATCACCGCCGGGGGCGATTATCCATGGGCACATTGAACAGATGCTGCTTGCGGTGTCTGCCGACCATCGCAAGACGGAAGAAGCCTATGCCAGTTTTCTGGAGATGATGATGGAAGCCTGTATCTCGTTGATACCGGCAGATTTGCCCCTGCATACACATTTGCGTCTGGTGCAACTGCG
>JAADIL010000204.1:3038-9374 GCA_013151355.1 Gammaproteobacteria bacterium | reverse complement strand
CGTTGCAGGATTTCCGGCGGCCTCGTTGCCCAAAGCAATACCTGACTTTTATGCTCAAGTAATATGGGTTACACTTTACATCTGCTTCAGGTGCCCCTATGTCAGAAGACAGGGTCATTATGAGTATTTTGTAAATTATTCAGTACAAAAAAGCCAATGAGGTTATGACATTTATGGACGTTTTGGAACGCATTAAACAACAAGTCGAAAGCAGCCCGGTGGTCATTTATATGAAGGGCACCCCGCAATTACCGCAGTGTGGTTTTTCCAGCCGTACTGCGCAGGCATTGCAGGCCTGCGAACAGGAATTTGCCTACGTCAACGTGTTGGCTGATCCGGAGGTTTTTGAAAACCTGCCGCGTTATGCTGACTGGCCTACTTTTCCGCAGGTCTATATCAACGGTGAGTTGATTGGCGGTTGTGACATCACTCTGGAATTATTTCAGCAGGGTGAGTTGAAGAAAATGGTGACGGAAGCAACGGAAAACGCGAAAGCCACTTAGCGTCTTGTTATTCAGCGACTGTCACAAACATAAAAAAAGCGGCCCGGAAGGGCTGTTTTTTTGCAATAAATATCCTCGTAACGAATGACGGGAAATTGAACTCTCAGCGGTTAACTAAAGAAGTACCAGGGAAAACAAACCTCTGTCTTCGTGTCCTTTGCGGTTAAATGTGAATCAAGTTCTAACAGGGTAATTTAGCGCTTTTTACTGAAAACACAGTCATTCCGGCATGCTTTTAGCCGGAATCCAGGCGTTTAAGCCACCGGACAAACACCTCATTAGTACATCAGAAGGCTGTATTGTCGTGGTGCTGACAAATGACGTGTTATAAACACAAAGGTCGCAAAGACGCAGAGAACGCAAAGAAAAAGAGTTAACTTTGCGATCTTTGCATTAAATACTCATGGTTTATTCAGGATGAGGATATTTTAACCCTTAATTCACATTCAGATCGGGCTGCCTCCCAGCTCCTTCCAGCGGTTAATAATGGTGCAAAACAACTCGGCCGTTTTTTCAGTGTCGTAAACGGCGGAGTGTGCCTCGTTGTTGTTCCATTCAATGCCCGCAGCGGCGATAGCGCGGGCCAGCACCGTTTGACCGTAGGCAAGTCCTGCGAGTGTGGCGGTATCAAAGGTGCTGAACTGGTGAAAGGGATTGCGTTTAATGCCGGTGCGTTCTACGGCAGCTTTGACGAAGGCGAGGTCGAAAGACGGATTGTGGCCAACCAGAATTGCCCGTGAGCAATTACTGCCTTTGAGTATGTTGCGAACAGGTTCAAAAATTTTTTTCAATGCTTTGCCTTCAGGCTCTGCAATGCGCAGTGGATGATGAGGGTCAATGCCGGTGAAAGCCAGCGCCGAGGCTTCCAGGTTTGCGCCGGGGAAGGGTTCGACATGAGCACTGACCGTCTTGCCGGGATAGACTAACCCGGCTTCATCCATGTGAATGGGGACTGCGGCGATTTCCAGCAAGGCGTCGGTATCGGCATTAAAGCCTGCGGTCTCCACGTCCACCACCACGGGTAAAAAACCACGAAAACGGCGTGCGATACCTCTGCCTGACGGGGCAGGCGCGGCCAGTTCTTCAGGAGTTTCCGGTGCGTCCGGGTTTTTTGTTGGCCTGTTGACCGGTGTGTCGGTTAAAGCATTCATAATAACGTCCATGCCAGAGTCTTTCCGGCAAAAAAGGGCACAAGGGTTTTGTTACCAAAAGTAACCTCATTGACCAGAGTTTGCTCGCGCCGTTCCAGGGTAATGCTGCCGGTGTTGCGTGGGAGGCCGTAAAAATCAGCACCGAAGTGGCTGGCGAAGCCTTCCAGTTTGTCCAGCGCACCGGCACGTTCAAAGGCCGTGGCGTAAAATTCCAGTGCGGCATGGGCGCTGAAAATACCGGCACAACCACAGGCGGATTCTTTTGCGTCCCTGGCATGCGGGGCACTGTCGGTGCCGAGAAAGAATTTTGCCTTGCCGCTGGTGGCGGCAGTAACCAGAGCCTCACGATGGGTTTCACGCTTGAGCACGGGCAAGCAATAATTGTGTGGATGCATGCCACCAACCAACATTGCATTGCGGTTCAGCAAGAGATGTTGCGGAGTAATGGTTGCCGCAACGTTGTTGCCACTTTCCAGCACAAAATCGACGGCATCTTTGGTGGTAATGTGTTCAAACACAATCTTCAGGTCGGGAAATTGTTGGGTGAGTGGCATGAGTTGCTGTTCGATGAATATTTTTTCACGATCAAATATATCCACCGCAGGATCAGTAACCTCTCCATGCACCAGCAGCGGCAGACCGCAGGCCTCCATGGCGGCTAATGCAGAATACGTTTTTTGCAGGTGGGTGACGCCGCTGCTGGAATGCGTCGTGGCACCGGCCGGATACAGCTTGACGGCAAACACCACTCCGCTGTTTTTGGCGCGGGAAATTTCGCCCGGCGAGGTATCGTCGGTGAGATACAGGGTCATCAGTGGCTGGAAATGACTGTCCGTTGGCAGGGCGTCCAGAATGCGCTGGCGATAGGCCTGCGCCAGTGCTGTTGTTATTATCGGTGACTTGAGATTGGGCATAATAATGGCGCGTGCAAACTGCCGGGCGGTGTGCCCGATGACGGTGGCCATGGTGGCTCCGTCGCGCACATGCAAATGCCAGTCGTCAGGACGTGTCAGCGTGAGTTGGGTAATAGATGTGCTCATGCGTGGTTCTGGCCTGCTCGTATTTTCATTTTTACCGATGATCGGGAATGCGGACATTATGCCATGTTTACCGCTGGCACAGTGCGACGTGTCGGGTGACAATGGTTTATTTTATGCTCCGGAGGTTTTGTGCGTATCCCCCGAATTTATCAACCTCTGCCGCTGACCAGCGGTCAGACAATCGAGCTGGATGCCCAGGCGACGGTGCATCTCACCAGGGTGCTGCGCCTGCGGGTGGGCGATGCATTGGTGCTTTTTAATGGTGAAGAAAATAGCGATGGCGAAGACGGGGAATTTACGGCGCGGGTGAGTGCCGTGGGGCGGCGTTCGGCAATAATTGAGATTGGCGAGTTTGTGGCATGTACGCAGGAATCACCGCTGGAACTGGTGTTATTGCAGGGTGTTTCACGCGGAGAACGCATGGATTACACGGTGCAAAAGGCCGTGGAGCTGGGTGTGTCGCGCATTGTGCCGGTGTTGAGTGAGCGCACGGTGGTGAATCTCAAGGGTGACCGGCAGGAAAAACGTCGTACGCACTGGCAAGGAGTGGTGAATAGCGCCTGTGAACAAAGTGGTCGCAACCGGGTGCCAACAGTGGCAGCGGTGACGCCGTTTACGGCGGCCATTACCGGAGCGACAGAGGGTCTGAAGCTCGTGTTGCACCATCGTGCCGGGACAGATCTTGCTGCATTACCGGTGCCCCGGGGGGCAGTGAGTCTGCTGGTCGGCCCCGAAGGTGGGTTGTCGGTACAGGAAATTGCGGCGGCGAAAGCCTCAGGATTTGTGCCGTTGCAGCTGGGTCCGCGAGTGTTGCGCACCGAAACTGCGGCATTGGCAGCTATTTCAGTATTGCAATGGCACTGGGGTGATTTTACTGTCAGGGCGAATCCTGAATGAATGTGCTGACATTTTTACGCAGATTGCGTTTTTTGTCAGTGCGTCAGCGGCTGGAATGGTTCCCTCCCTTTTTCCTGATGCGTGTGAAGGTGCTGGAGCTGACGGACGACTGGCAAACTGTGCGTTTGCGTCTGCCGCTGAATGCCTTTTCGCGCAATATGAGTAACAGCATGTTTGGTGGTTATCAGGCTTCGCTGGCCGACCCGATTGCTGCTCTGGCCTGTGCGCAGCGTTATCCGGGGCACGAGGTGTGGACGCGTGCCATGCATATTGATTTTGTTGCCGAGGGCAATAGTGATCTGGAATTACGTTTTGAATTTGAGGTGGACACCGATCAGAAAATTCGTGATGACCTCGCCACCCGTGGCCGTAGTACCCCAAAGTTTGAATACGGTTTTTATCGGCAGGATGGTATGTTGTGCAGCCGGATAATTAATACCGTGGCAATTCGCCCCAAGGGTTATGTTACTCGTCCTGGCGTAACAGGGAACGAGAAAAGGGGTTCTTTTGAAAAGTGAAAATCCACCCGCAGTTTCTGTTGTGGGAGATGGCATAACCGGGGGGTGGGGTGTGGGCAAGTAACATAGTGGTACACCGGGATACAGCATCATTTAATGAGTCACAAATTACTGTCATTTACAGGGATTTTCTGACAGAATTCGCGGCGCGCTACTGACAGGACTGGAACAGGATCGAGTCAGTACGAAAGCATAGGGACGGATTTAAAGGAATAAATAAAAGCAGGCATCAGGCAGCGTTTTTATGCGTTGGGGGGTGTCCGCCACATATACAGGATGAGACACATGCGTGAACAAGACACATTTGCCAGTCGATTGACCCAGCTGATTCGTGAACACAACATCTCCCACGCAGAAATTGGTCGCGTGGTGGGTGTCTCTGGCCAGGCCGTGGGCAAGTGGGCCAAGGGCGGCAACATCGAATACGATAATCTTAAAACGGTGGCAGCCCATTTTGATGTGAACTGGATCTGGCTGCGTTATGGCGATGATGCGATGATTTCCTTCAGTGAACGTCGCACCGGCAGCAAGGTGCGACGTGCGGTGATCAAATCCATCGTCGATAACGAACAACGCATGCGGCTGGCACTGGAAGCCGCTACCATAGGCACCTGGGATCTCGACATTGTGGGTGACCAGATTGTGCTGTCCAGCGTCGCGGAAAAATTACTGGGCGTGGGCAAGAACGGTTTCCATGGCAACAAAAACGACTTGCTGGCGTACGTGGCGACGACTGATCGCGCCCGGATGGATGAAGCACTGGGCAAGGTGATCGAAAACCGGGAAACAAATTTTGATGTGACTCATCGACTTACTCATGGTACAGGGCGTGTGTGGCAGCGTGGCAAGATGGTTGAAGATGACGCCGGACGGCCAGTGCGTATTATCTGTGTTATCACGGCAGTAGGGCTCTGAACCCGGTTTGTCTGCGCAGCACCTGGCGTCAACATCACCCTGAGCCTGTTGTTTTACATAGGTTTTAGCCTGCGATTTGCACTTCGGCTTGTGCTTCGCTGGCTTGACCTGCGCAGGCAAAACAACGATTATGTGCGGCTCTTTTTTGCCGCGGCCTCTAGTACACTTAGTACACTGTCCTGGCTAATAAAGCAGACACGAATTTCTAAAGAGGTTGGAACATGTCCCAGCAATTACAAACGTCTGATGTTGATGTCACAGAAACCCGGGAATGGGTGGAAGCACTGGCTGCGGTGATCGAGCACGAGGGTGTCGAGCGTGCTCATTTTTTGCTTGAACAACTCATCGACAAGGCGCGGCGTTCCGGCGCCAACCTGCCCTTTTCCTCCAATACTGCCTATGTGAATACCATTCCCACGCATCTGGAGGCCGAATTGCCAGGTGATCAGGCCATTGAGGATCGTATTCGTTCTTATATACGCTGGAATGCCATGGCCATGGTGGTCAAGGCCAATCGCAAGAGCAGCGAGCTGGGTGGACACATTGCCACCTTTGCGTCCGCAGCGACGCTGTATGACATCGGCTTCAACCATTTTTGGCATGCTCCCAATGATGATCACGGCGGCGACCTGATCTTCTTCCAGGGCCATGCCTCACCCGGCATGTATTCACGCGCCTTTCTGGAAGGCCGTTTGACGGAGGAACAGCTGGACAACTTCCGTCAGGAAGTGGATGGCAAAGGACTCTCTTCGTATCCGCACCCACATTTGATGGATGATTTCTGGCAGTTCCCCACCGTGTCCATGGGCCTGGGGCCGATCATGTCCATTTACCAGGCACGCTTCATGAAGTACCTGCAACATCGCGGTCTGGCCAATACCGAAACACGCAAGGTGTGGGCGTTTATCGGTGATGGAGAGTCTGACGAGCCGGAAACGCTGGGCGCCATTTCGCTGGCCGGTCGTGAAAAACTCGACAATCTGGTGTGGGTGGTGAACTGCAACCTGCAACGTCTTGATGGCCCGGTGCGTGGCAACGGCAAAATCGTGCAAGAGCTGGAGGCCAATTTCCGTGGCACCGGCTGGAACGTGATCAAGGTATTGTGGGGCAGCTACTGGGACCCCTTGCTGGCCATGGATAAAGACGGCTTGTTGCAACAGCGCATGATGGAATGCGTGGACGGTGATTTCCAGAATTACAAATCCAAAGATGGCGCCTATGTGCGCGAACACTTTTTTGGCAAATACCCGGAACTGAAAGCCATGGTGGCAAAGATGTCTGATGAGGATATCTGGCGCCTTAACCGTGGAGG
>JAADIL010000204.1:0-2989 GCA_013151355.1 Gammaproteobacteria bacterium | reverse complement strand
GGCCAACCCACGGTCATTCTGGCGCAAACTGTGAAAGGTTACGGCATGGGTTCGGCCGGTGAAGCGCAAAATCGCACGCACTCGCAGAAGAAGTTGCAGGATAATGAAATGCTGGAATTTCGCGACCGTTTCAATATTCCGCTCAATAACGAAGATGCCGCCGTCGGTAAATACTACGTACCGGATGCAGACAGTAAAGAAATGCAGTACATGAATGCCCGCCGCGCAAAACTGGGAGGACATTTACCCGTGCGCGGCACACAGGCTGCGCCGCTGGAAATTCCGCCGCTGTCAATTTTTGATGCGATGCTGGCAGGCAGTGGTGACAAGGAAATATCCACCACCATGGCCTGGGTGCGCATGTTGACCATGTTGTGCCGCGATAAAAATATCGGTAAGAACGTAGTGCCTATCGTGCCTGATGAAGCACGTACTTTTGGCATGGAAGGCATGTTTCGTCAGCTGGGCATTTATTCTTCGGTGGGTCAGTTATACACGCCGCAGGATAAAGACCAGATCATGTTTTACAAAGAAGACAAAAGCGGGCAGATTCTCGAAGAAGGCATCAACGAAGCCGGAGCCATGTCATCATGGATTGCCGCCTCCACTGCGTACAGTTCTCACGGCGTCAACATGATTCCGTTTTATATTTATTACTCCATGTTCGGTTTTCAGCGTATTGGCGATCTGGCCTGGGCGGCGGGTGACATGCAGGCGCGTGGTTTCATGATTGGTGGTACCGCCGGGCGCACCACACTGGCCGGTGAGGGTTTGCAACACCAGGACGGCCACAGCCTGATTATGTCCGGCACCATTCCTAACTGCGTCAGCTACGACCCCACCTTCAGTTATGAAATGGCAGTGATTATTCATGACGGCATGCGTCGCATGTTTGCCGAGCAGGAAAACGTGTTTTATTACGTCACCGCAATGAATGAAAACTACACGCACCCGGCTATGCCGGAAGGTGCAGAAGCAGGCATCATCAAGGGTTTGTACAAATTCCGTAGTGCAGAAAAAACAGCGGGCAAGACAGTGCAGCTCATGGGCAGCGGTGCAATTTTGCGTGAAGTCATTGCAGCGGCAGACTTGTTGCGTAATGACTGGGCAGTGGAGGCCGACATCTGGAGCGCCACCAGCTTTACCGAACTGGCCCGTGACGCACGTGATTGTGATCGCTGGAATCGCCTGCATCCTGTCGATGAAGCACGCGTGCCCTATATCACGCAATGCCTTGCAGGCCATACTGGCCCGGTGATCGCCGCCACTGACTATATCCAGTTATACGCCGACAAAGTGCGCAAGTGGATACCGGCGCGCTACGAAGTATTGGGTACCGACGGTTTTGGTCGCAGCGATACCCGCGCCCAGTTACGCAAACACTTTGAAGTTAATGCCGTGCATATTGTTGTTGCGGCACTGAAAGCGCTGGCGGACGAAGGCAGCATCGATGCCGTTACCGTGGCCGGGGCCATTGATAAATACGGCATCGACCCGGAAAAAATTAACCCACTGCATGCTTGATTGCAGCGAGAAAAAACATGGCAAAAGAGATAGTAATTCCTGATATTGGTGATTTCGACAGCGTTGAAGTGATCGAAGTGCTGGTCGAAGCCGGCGACACCATCGCCGCAGAAGACTCACTGATTTCTGTAGAATCTGACAAGGCCACCATGGAAATCCCTGCACCCGAAGGGGGTGTCGTGGTAGAAGTGAACGTTGCCGTGGGTGATCAGGTCTCCCAGGGCAGTTTGATATTATTGCTGGAACCCGGAGGTGATGCGCCTGCGGTGGAAACACCCGTGACACAGAAAAACACACCAGCCCCCGCAGCCAGCCAACCTGCACCTGCGCCACAACCTGTTGCAGCATCCTTGCAGCAACATCGACCCTCGCCCACAGCAAAAATTGATGAAACAAGCTTTGCCCGTGCCTATGCCAGCCCCTCGGTGCGCAAGTTTGCGCGTGAACTGGGCGTAGACCTGGGGCGTGTCGCGGGCAGTGGCCGCAAGGGTCGGGTGATCAAGGATGACGTGAAGGCTTTTGTTAAACAGGTTTTGACCCAGGGAACGGGTAGTGGCAGTGGTTTGGCGGTGGCACCCATGCCGGAAATCGATTTCAGCCAGTGGGGTGAAGTTGAAACGCAGAAGCTGAGCAAAATCAACAAACTCACCGGTAAGTTTCTGCATCGCAACTGGGTAACCGTGCCCCATGTGACCCAGTTTGACCAAGCCGACATCACCGAACTGGATGCCCTGCGTAAAAGCATGGCTGCCGAGTACAAAGATAAAGGCATCAAAATCACCATGCTGGCCTTTTTGATCAAGGCAGTGGTCGCGGGTCTGCGTGAATTACCACGTTTTAACGCATCGCTGGATGCCAGTGGTGAAAACCTCATTTTGAAACATTATTTTAATATTGGCATCGCCGTGGATACACCGGACGGACTGGTGGTGCCCGTAGTGCGAGATGCCGACAGCAAAAGCCTGGTAGATATCGCCACTGAACTGGGCGACATCAGCCAAAAGGCACGCGACAAAAAACTCAAGCCCTCCGACATGCAGGGTGGCTGTATGACTATTTCCAGTTTGGGCGGCATTGGTGGCACGCAATTCACGCCTATCGTCAATGCACCGGAAGTGGCCATTCTTGGTGTGTCACGTCACAAAATGACACCGGTATGGAATGGTGAAAACTTCGAACCCCGACTGATGTTACCGCTATCGTTGTCCTACGATCACCGTGTGGTTGATGGTGCCGATGGCGCACGTTTTACCAGCTTCATGGGACGGGTACTGGCAGATGCAAACGGGCTGGTGAAATAAATCATGAGCAGCCTTACAGAAATTAAAGTACCCAACATTGGTGATTTTGACGGCGTTGAAGTCATCGAAATTCTGGTTGCTGCCGGTGATCGTGTAGCGGCTGAAGACTCACTGATTTCTGTGGAGTCTGACAAGGCCACCATGGAAATTCCTGCACCACAAGC
>JAADIL010000114.1 GCA_013151355.1 Gammaproteobacteria bacterium | reverse complement strand
CCTTGCCACCAAAAGCCTGACCGATACTCTGGTGACCCAGGCATACGCCCAGCAATGGCACTTTACCGGCAAAGTGTTTGATCATTTCCAGTGAGATACCTGCCTCGTTGGGAGTGCATGGCCCGGGGGAAATAACGATGCGTTCAGGGTTTAGTGCCACTGCCTCGTCTAATGTGATTTGGTCATTGCGATGTACCTGCACATCGGTACCCAGCTCGCCAAAGTATTGCACCAGGTTGTAGGTGAAGGAATCGTAATTGTCGATCATTAACAGCATTGAATATGCCCCGGAGTTATTAACGCAAAGGACGCAAAGACGCGAAGAACGCAAAGGTAAATCATAAACTGTTCACGACTCTTTGAATGCCATGCTTCAACAATAATTCATTGAAATTAATCAACAAACCCAGCTTTCGCTTTGTTAAGCGCAGATACGTTAATAATTGAGCCTTATGAATATCACCAAGGCTAGCCACTGTTTTCAACTCAACAATCAGTTTATTTTCCACCACCAAATCCACTCTATATGCATCTGCAACCACCAGTCCTTTATATTCCACTACCACAGAGACTTCACTTTCGAAGCATAACTTTCCAAATTCCAACTCACGCATTAAACAGGCATGATAAGCCGATTCCATCAAACCCGGCCCAAGATATTTATGCACTTCAATAGCCGCTCCGATAACCCTATTTGCCAAAGCATTCTCATCCATAAAACCTTTGCGTCCTTCGCGTCTTTGCGTCCTTTGCGTTAAATACTCTGTCTCTCTACTTATGTACATCCATCGAGCCATCCAACCCAGCCTCGGCCATGGTAACGGCACGAAACACAGCACGTCCCTTGTTCATGGTTTCTTTCCATTCCAGTTTGGGCTGTGAATCATAAACCACCCCTGCTCCGGCCTGAATATGCAATTTGCCGGATTTGATCACCGCTGTACGAATCGCAATCGCGGTATCCATATTGCCATTCCAGCCAAGATATCCCACAGCACCGGCATACACACCACGCTTCACAGGCTCCAGTTCGTCGATGATTTCCATGGCCCGAATTTTCGGAGCCCCGCTCACCGTGCCTGCCGGAAAAGTGGCCCGCAACACGTCCATCGCGCTCATGCCCGGTTTCAGTTTGCCTTCGACATTGGAAACAATGTGCATTACATGGGAGTAACGCTCCACCAACATTTTTTCTGTCAGTTCAACACTGCCTGTTTCGCTGATGCCTACGTCGTTGCGGCCCAGGTCAATGAGCATTAAATGCTCGGCCAGTTCTTTGGGGTCGGCCAGCAATTCCGTTTCCATGGCACGATCTTCGACGTCGTCATGACCACGGCGGCGGGTACCGGCGATGGGACGTACGGTCACTACCTCGCCTTCCAGTCGCGTTAGAATTTCCGGTGAAGAACCCGCGATATGAAAATCATGCAGATCGAGATAAAACATGTAGGGCGATGGGTTGAGACTGCGCAGGGCACGATACAGATCCAGTGGCGGCGCAGAATACGGGACTGACAGGCGCTGCGATAACACCACCTGCATAACGTCGCCATCAACAATGTATTGCCGTGCGGCTTCTACTGCCTGTTTGAAGCCGGTTTCGGTGAAGCCGGAGACAAAGTCGGCTTCGTTAACCTCATTGCCTGTTCGTGGCTCAGCACGCGGTGTCGCTTCACGCAATCGTGCTTCCAGTTCATCAAGACGTTGCTGACCAGAGGCAAAAGCATCCGCCTGTGCCGGGTTCACATGAACAATGAGATACAGCTTGCCGCTGAGGTTGTCGAACACCACAACTTCTTCGGACACCATCAACAGAATATCTGGCGTATTCAGTTCGTCAGGATTAGGGCAGCTGGACAGCTTCGGTTCAATGTACGAATCGTGTCGTAACCAAAATAACCCACCAGCCCACCGGTGAAACGTGGCAAATCATCTACCTCAGCCACCTGATAACGGGCCTGGAAGTTCTCGATCCAGGTCAGCGGGTCATCACTGTGCAATGACTCGACAATTTTGCCATCGGTTTCCACTTCGATGAGTTTGCCTGATACCTTGAGCAAGGTACGACAGGGCAAGCCAATAATGGAATACCGCCCCCATTTTTCACCGCCCTGCACGGACTCAAACAAATAGGAATAAGGGCCATTGGCTAACTTGAGATAGGTGCTTAATGGTGTATCGAGATCGGCCAGCACTTCACGCATCAGCGGAATGCGATTAATATTTTGTGCCTTGCTTTGGGACGCAAGGGCGGCAAATTGTTCTTCATTCATGTTTATCACCAAAGTCAAACGGACAGGACATTTCACAGACATCGACTTCAGCCGCGCCATCGTTCCTTTCGCCAATTGATTTGCAGGGTATAAAACATATTAACTCTTTTTGTATTTTGCAGGGTGGGCATTGCCCACCATTACGGTTTATCTAAAAGTACAGCTGGTGGGCAATGCCCCACCCTACAACAGATCTTTCAATTCCACCATGGAATCAATCACCGCATCGGGATCTGATTCCCGAATATCCACGCCATGATTATAACCATAGCTCATACAAATAATTTGAAAACCGGCAGCGCGTGCGGCTTTCACATCACTCACCGAATCACCCAGCATCAGGGATTTTTCAGGAGAGACACCTAACACCTCTGCCGAATGCAATAATGGCAATGGGTCCGGTTTCTTTTTGGCAAGAGTATCACCACAGACGATGTTCGCAAAGTCATCGTGAATGCCAAGATCCTTGAGCAACGGAATGGTGAACTGCGCGGCTTTGTTGGTAACACAGCCCAGCACATAATTTGCTGATTTCATGTAATCCAGACCTTCGCGCACACCGGGATACAGACAGCTGCGCTGGCTGGTGTTGACGGCGTACAGGTCGAGAAACAGCGGGCAAGCCTTTTCAAACAGCGCTTCTTCCGGTTCGCCATCAAGCTGGCCGATGAGCGCACGACGCACTAACCGTTCCACACCATTACCCACCCAGTTGCGTACGGCGGCTTCACCATGCACGGGCATGTCCAGCGCTTTCATCATTTCATCAACGCAATAGGCGAGATCGGGCACACTATCGACCAGAGTGCCGTCAACGTCGATGAGGATCATTTCGGGTTTATTCAGTTTCATAAAAAATCCAACGCCAAAGACCGCGAAGACCGCAAAGGAACAAATCAATAAAGCATTGTGTCCTCTGCGCCTTCGCGCCTCTGCATTAGAGTGTTATTTCCCGACCCTGGCTAATTCCGCACGGAAAGCAGCAATAACGGAGTCATAGGTATTGGCATCAGTATCAGACTTCGCACCAAACACCGCAGAACCGGCGACAAACATGTCGGCACCGGCTTCGGCGATTTCACGAATGTTATCCACTTTCACGCCACCATCGATTTCCAGACGAATATCGCGGCCGGAAGCATCGATGATTTTGCGGGCTTCGCGCAGTTTATTCAGCGTTTCGGGAATAAAACTTTGTCCGCCAAAACCGGGGTTGACCGACATCAGCAACACGATATCTACCTTGTCGATGACGTGTTTCAACACATCCAGCGGCGTGGCCGGATTAAATACCAGACCGGATTTACAACCTTCGCCCTGAATCAGCTGCAAGGTACGATCTATGTGCTCGGAGGCTTCCGGGTGAAAAGTGATGTACGAAGCACCGGCAGCAGCAAAATCAGGAATAATGCGATCCACGGGTTTGACCATCAAATGCACGTCAATGTCAGCAGTAACGCCATGCTTGCGCAGCGCACCGCAAACCAGCGGACCGATGGTAAGATTAGGCACGTAGTGATTATCCATCACATCAAAGTGCACCACGTCAGCGCCGGATTTGAGCACATTGTCAACTTCCTCGCCGAGGCGGGCAAAATCCGCAGATAAAATGGACGGGGCTATTTTAAAATCTGGCATGGTTCTGGTCTCTCATATTTCCAGAGTCTGTCAACGTTTCAAAAACCGAACT
>JAADIL010000134.1:7006-9970 GCA_013151355.1 Gammaproteobacteria bacterium | reverse complement strand
ACCAGCCCGATAACCGGAAATGTTTATCCTGAAAACAGCGACATTTCTTTTACCGGTACTGGTGAGGACGATGAAGACAGCACACTGAGCGGAGCCAGCCTTGCGTGGTCCTCCGATATTGATGGCCCGTTCGATAATACCGGTGAGACGGTGTCCTTTGCGCTTTCCGCAGGCAGTCATACTATTACGCTGGAAGCGACGGACAGTATCGGAGCGACAGGTTCTGATACAGTCACAGTCACTGTTAACGCAGCGCCGGTAATCGACACCATGCTGGCAGATCCGACCAGGGTGAATGTCGGCGCATCCACCGCGATTAACTGGAGTATCACTGATGCAGAAGGTGATATGCTGACCTGCGATCTGGACATCAATGCAGATGGCACAAACGATCACACCATTGACGATTGTGCCAACAACACTTCGCAAATACATACTTATATGCAAACAGGGGATTATCAGATACGCTTGACTGTTGCGGATAGTGTCAATGCGTCGGTAGAGCAGACCGTGAATGTCAGCGTTATGGATTTCGGTGCTGCGCCGGAAGTCGTCAGTTTTTCCGCAACTCCCGAGGCTCCAAAAACCGGTAGTTCCGTGACCTTTGACTGGGATGTCAGTGATGCCGATGGCGATACACTCACCTGCAAGCTGGATGTCGATGCAGATGGTACGGATGACTATACTGTCAACGATTGCGCCAGCAATACCTCACAGGCACACACTTATACACAGGCAGGTGTTTATCAGGCTCGCCTGACCGTTGAAGATGGTCTGAACTTTCCGGTGCAAACATTTGAGTTGACGGTGTCATCGACATCGCCGGTCATCAGCCAGTTTATTGCAGACCCGGCCTACTCGACAGTAGCGACCACTTTTTATTGGCAAGTCAGTGACCCGGATGGCGACATGCTGACCTGTACGCTGGATATCGATAGTGACGGGATGGACGATTATATTATCGACGACTGCGCCAATATTGCATCGCAGGGACATACTTACACTACTGCTGGTGAGCGCACTGCGCAGCTAACGGTTCGTGATAGCGTCAATGAGATACAAGACACGTTGCCGCTGGTGGTCAGGCCGCCCCTTTTGCTTGATGTCTCGGTTAACGGGCCAGTGAGTGCAAGCGGGAAAGCGCTTTATACGATGACGGTGAGCAATGTATCAGCGCAGCCGGTAGATGATGTTTCGGTGGTGTATACAGTACCGGCGGAACTTCAGTTTGATGCTGAAAATGATGCTGAACCAAATGCGACAGGCTGCGAAACAGCGTGTACAGAAGGCCTGGATGCTACCTGGGTGCTGGGTACACTGGCTGACGGTGAAAGTCGTACCATCACTGTTAATGCATCAGTCCTCCCGGGTGTGTCGGCGGGTGCCGGGATCGTTGTTCCTGTGCGAAGTGTTTCCTCCAGCATCGCGGACATCATCAACGTGTCCAGGATGGTAGCAGTGGACAATGAGCCCGAAGTGCAACTGGTCATAAGCGCCTCGAAGGATCCGCTCATGCCGGGTGACAGTCTGACTCTTACCCTTGATATCGGTAATATCGACAACGCAGCCCTTGATAATCTGGAATTGCGCGCCATTCTGCCCACAGACGTCACGGTGGACAGTATCAGCAATGGCGGCACCGAGGATGCCGCCACCGGCAACATCATCTGGGATATCAGCAGTCTTGCCATGGGCAGCACTCTTCGGCGCACTATTGATGTCACCGTAAGTGCGACCGCTATCGCTGGTCAGATTATTGCCACTCGTGCAGAGCTGCGTTATGACGAAGAGGTAGATCCTGATGCCAGCGCAGAGCAGGCAGTAACCGTCGCCGGAGCGGCCTTTCCCATTGTTTTCGACATCAGTACGGCCTCTGAGCTGGTCGAAGCGGGTGAACGGTTGCGTTACGATCTTACCATCAGCAACGTATCTGACATGTCCGTCGATGACGTCAGCGTGTTACTTCGTGTGCCGCCTGAGCTTCAGTTTGACGCGGCAAATGATGCCGAGCCGGATGCGACAGGTTGTGGGGCAGTATGCACAGACAGTCAGGAGGCTTTCTGGGTGCTGGGTACACTGGACAGTGGCGAAAACCGTATCATTACGGTGGGTGCCCTGACAGATGCAAGCTTGTCGAGTGGCAGACTGATAACCGTTCCTGTCCGTGTTACTGCGACGGATTCAGGAGATGATATCGATCGTCTAAAGACAGTGGCTGTTGTGGCCGTTGTGGGTAACCTTGCACTGGCACAGAGAAGTGGTTGCCTGGTATGCCACAGTATTGATGGCACACCTTTCGATTTAGCTCCGGCATGGAACGATGTTGCTGACAGGTACAGGGATGATTCCAGCGCAAGAGCCATGTTGATCGATAAAGTTAAAAATGGTGGCTCAGGTAACTGGGGTAGCATACCAATGATTTCAAATTCGCCGGGTGTATCAGATGCAAATATCGAGGCGCTGGTTGACTTTATCCTGAGCCTGTAAGCCCGTCGCGCATCATGTAACAACATGATGCGTGCTCCAATGCCATTAAGTTAAGAAATGGGTGCTTATTTTTTTATCAGTCAAGCAAGCATTGGGCAGCCAGCGCCCGTGGCGAATGAGGTTTGGAGGTTCAGTGTGCACCACGGAATGTGGAAACAAAAAACACAGTGTTTGTCACGCAGAGGTCGCAGAGACACAGAGGCGCAGAGTTTTTAGTGTTTTTCTCTGCGACCTCTGCGTTTATAACTCGCCATTTGTCAGTACCACCACACATCATTTCCCCTGCACTGAAACGCTTGTTCAGGGGTAAGCCTCTGGATTCCGGCTAAAAACATGCCGGAATAACGGTATTTTCAACAACTAACAGAACGATTTAGCCCTTAGGGTCGCTCGAACAATAACTGTCTCATTGGTGAACTGGCCCGGTTTTTTTGAGCGTGTACAAGACTCTGGTGGAACCGCTACGCTTGTTCCACC
>JAADIL010000134.1:0-6947 GCA_013151355.1 Gammaproteobacteria bacterium | reverse complement strand
GATCAGGGGAGTGATTTGTTTGTTCCGTCTCCTCAAACACAAGGTAAAACCGCAGGGTGGAACAAGCAAGCGTAGCGGTTCCACCAAAAGGCCAAGGGAAGAACATCAGTCCTTTCAACCTGTATTACTCTCGACCCAACCAAAAAGCGACAGTTATTGTTCGAGCGATCCTTAATTCACATTAAAAGTGTACGCCAGCCGAATTTTCCTGAACAAGTTCAAACAAACAAAAAATTAACTGAATTGATATGTGGGCAGGGCAAAGCTGAAAGTCGTACCCTGGTTCAATTTACTGGCAGCCTGAATAGTGCTGCCATGCAAATCGATAATACGTTTGGCAATGGACAGGCCCAGTCCGGCATTGGTGTCGCTGGCAGTGCGATTTTTTTCCAGACGATAAAATCGATCAAAGATATGGGCAATTTCATCTTCGGGGATACCTTGCCCTGTGTCGGCAATCTTGACCATGATATTGTCACTTGCGTTAGAGAGTGACAGGGTGATACGCCCCCCGGTGGGTGTGTAGCGCAGGGCATTTTCAATCAGGTTATCCAGTACTCGCTGAATCAGACCAATGTCACCGTAGGCAAAGGGCAGGTTATTAACAAAATTTGCCTGGATGGTGATGTTGCGTTTTTCTGCTTCCAGTTTGAATTTTTGCATGATGTCATGTGCCAGTTCGGCCAATGAAAAAGGTTCAATGTTAAGTATGGTTTCACTGGATTCCAGTTTCGCCAGTTCGAACAGTTCTTCAATCAATTGCCGCAGCCGTGTGCTTTGTGCGGTAGCGACTTGCAGGTATTGCCGTCTTTGCTGTGCTGACAGGGAGCTGTCTTTTAATAACAGGGTTTCGAGGTAGCCGTGTAAAGAGGTCAGGGGTGTGCGCAGGTCATGCGAGACATTGGCGACCATTTCGCGGCGTTTGGCGTCATTTTGTGCCAGGTCCTTTAGTTGCTGGTCAATGCGATCGGCCATTTGATTAAAATTGATGCCAAGCTGGTCAATTTCATCTGTGGATGTTTCTGATACAGGGTAACGTTCGTTTGTATGATTTGTCAGAGCGCGTTGTGTATCGGTGCCGTAAGTGGACATGATGCGTGTCAACATGCGCAGGCGGCGTGTCAGTAGTGCGAATGCGGTGAGTCCCGCTGCCAGGGCAAGCAGTAGACTGGCACCAAGGCCGGTGGTGGTAAAACGTAAAATATAACTGCCTTTTACTCTGTCGGTAATGCTGTCGAAGGCTTCACCTTCAAGGATGACATAAAGATAACCGGCAGGATTGTCCGCTGTGTCACCGGGAATAACAGCCGCCGAAAAAACTTTCTGTCGTGAATGTTGATCATTTTCTGCGCGTGGGTCATCACCGGTCAGTGGGTATTCCTCTGTACCGGAAAGAAACTTTTTGATGGGGTCGAGTGAAACCTGTTGGCGTTTGACATGACCTTCGGGGGCGGAAAATGCCAGGATTTTTCCACTGGCATTTAACAGATACAGTTCGATGCTGGGGTTGATGACCATCAGCCAGTGGAAAAGTGATTTCAGGGCTTTTTGGTTGACACGCTGTTCGGTGAGCAGGGCTTCTTCGGCTACGATATGTTCCGCCAGGGCTGCGTTGAGTTTTTGGGTTAATTCCTGTTGGTACATTTCGGATGAATACAGCACCATACTGTAAACCACGTAACCGATAAGCAATACCAGTGTAAACAGGACGGCGGCAATGCGACTGTAAAGAGTGCGAAACATAATGGCTTATACGTCTGAAAGTTTATCGGAGAATTTATAGCCTACGCCCCACACGGTGAGAATGTAGGTAGGGGATGAGGGGTCTTGTTCAACTTTGGCACGCAGCCGGTTTATGTGTGAATTGACGGTGTGTTCGTAACCATCATGACCATATCCCCAGACGCTGTCGAGCAATTGACTGCGGGTGAAGACCTGGCCGGGGTGGGTGGCAAAATGCCAGAGCAAGTCAAACTCGCGTGCGGTAAGTTCGATTTCGTTGCCTGCTACGCTGACCCGCCGTTTGGCCTGCTCAAGAACAAGAGCCCCGGCCTGCAAGTTGTCATTGGTGGTGGCGGGTGTGGTGTAAGTATCGACACGCCGCAAAATGGCCTTGGCCCGGGCCACCAGTTCACGCACGCTGAAAGGTTTGGGCAGGTAGTCGTCGGCACCCATTTCCAGGCCGACGACGCGATCCAGTTCTGCGCCTTTGGCCGTTAACATCAGAATGGGCGTATCGTTATCCGTGCCGCGCAATCGGCGACAAATTTCCAGACCGTCGATACCGGGCAGCATGAGGTCGAGAATAATCAGATCAAAACGGTTTTTTTGTGCCAGCGAAAGGCCGGTGTTGCCGTCGGTCGCAATTTGCACTTCGGCGCCCAAATCCTGTAAATGCATGGAGACCAGGTTGGCGATATCGTGATTATCTTCGACGACGAGAAACTGTTTCATGGAGGGCCCGGGTAAAATTTCATTTATTACGACGAGTGTAGTTTAGCCATAAACTGTCACAAAACCATCACGGCCGGGGAGTTCAACTCTTTGGTTTGTGTTGTTCAGGGCGTAATCGGGAGGTGAAGTATGTCTCGATGATATCGGGATTAACCGGTTTTTGTTGGTCATCCACCAGCGGGTATTCATCATCATTCCAGCCGCGCAGGCCGGTTTTGAGTGAGCGTACCTTGCTAAAACCCATTTGCATCAGCGTATAAGTTGCCAATGCACTGCGTCGGCCTGAGCGACAAACAAGTACAAGATTGCGATCTCGTCCGGCAGCAAATTCCGGTACGGTTTCGTCGTAATCATATTCGCAGGCCGATTCCAGAATGCCGCGTGCGACGTTAAGCGAGCCAGGAATATGCGCGCGTGAAAACTCATAAGGCTCACTGACATCAATGAGTAACAAATCAGGATTTTCAGCGATTTCATCGGCAAGATCCCAGGGGAAAACCTCTTCGATGTGGGTTAGGCAATCATTCACCAGATCGTTGTAACTTTTCATAATATTGCTGGCAAAATAATGTGAATGAAAAACAGACGACAAGATGAAATGGATTCTCAGGAGGGGGGTATACGTCGTCGGCCCAGCCCCTGTTCAACAGCAATAACGGCCGCCTCTACCCGTGAGCTGACTTCCAGTTTTCTCAGTATGGCTTTTACGTGTAATTTTACCGTGCCATCGGTAATGCCCAGCTCGCGGGCAATAACCTTGTTACTTTGGCCAAAGGCAAGGTGTTCAATGATTTCCCGTTCACGCGGGGTGAGTGCAGACAGGGGTGTTTTCTTTTCGGGTAATGCCGACTTTCCTTGCAGGGCGCGGGCCAGAGTGCCTGCAAGTTGCGGCGCGACAACGGTTTCACCTTTCACGATATTGTGCAAGGCGGCCACCAGGTCTTCCGGGTCCATGTCTTTCAACAGATAACCCTGGGCACCACTGCGCAGGGATTCTATTAAATCACGTTCCTCGGTGCTGGTGGTGAGCATGCTGATGGGTACGGTGATGCCTGCATCGCGTAATTTTTTCAGTGCTTCCAGACCGTTCATATCCGGCATGCGCATATCCAGCAAAATCACATCGGGTTTGGCATTATGAACCATGTCCAGTCCTTCCTGACCCGTGCTGGCGACAGCGATCACGTCAATACCGCTACGTTCCAGCAGGTTTTTTAATCCCAGGCGAAACAGAGTGTGATCATCAATGAGCTGGACTTTCATGTGTCAATGATTCTAGCGGAATTTGGTACAGGCCGTCACTCATTCATTACTGATGACGGCGGCTTTTTTCACTATTCTGTGTATCCTGTAATCGCAATTCAATGCGAGTGCCTTCACCGGGATCACTTTCAATGCTGAGTTTGGCGCCGATACGTTGTGCCCGTTCACGCATAATAGTGAGTCCAACATGCTCGCCGGGTATGGCGTTATTAACGTCAGCGTCAATACCCATGCCGTCATCTTCGATCAACAGACGAAACCAGGGAGATTCTCCGCTGCTCATTAAAATTCGCACATAATTAGCGTGGCTGTGTTTACGAATATTGGCCAGTGCTTCCTGAATAATATGTAAAATATGCACTTCAAGCACGGGTGGTAGTTTCAGTTCAGGGCATTCGTTCTGGAAAAATATCTGGCAGTGACTTTCATTTTTGAAGCGTTCCACCAGGCCTTCGGTTGCCGGGATCAGGCCACGTTCATCCATGCGAATACGAAAATGGGCAAGCAGTTCACGCAATTCAAAATTGGCTTCATCCAGCCCGACCTTGATTTGTTCAACTTCTTTTTGGGCATCTGCATCTTTGGTGTTTGAGTGCGTATTTTCCTGAGAAAGGGTTTTTTGTAACAGATTGACACGAAAACGCAGACTGGCCAGAGTCTGCGCCAGTGAATCATGCAGCTCATGAGCCAGCATGGTGCGTTCCTGCATGATGGACAAACGGTGCGACTCTGCGTCCCAGTATGATTTGGTAATGGCCATGCTGAGGTGCTGACCGATGTTGGTGAGAATGTCCTTGATGTCTTCACGCTCGGTGAGCCCGAGTTTTTCCACAAACAGATTATAAATACCCAGTGTGCGATTATTGTAGCGCAGGGGAATGGCGATATTTTCCAGTTTGTCACCGGAAAATAACAGATCACCGGCAATGTTCTGGCAGCGCTCAAAACGGTTTTGGCATAACAGCATGTTTTTGGAAAACTCCTGTGCGCACAAGCAATGTTCAATGGGCACGAGGCGGATTTTTTCGATGATATTGTCATCCAGTCCCACACTGCCGACCAGGCGCATTTGTTGATCATCATTCATCAGGCGAACGGTGCCTGCATGGGCATAAACAATCTCGGTCAGAGTGTTGAGAAAACCGATGAGCAATTCATCAATGTCCTTTGCCGAATTACTGCGGGCTGCAACGTCATACAGAATTTCCAGTGAGCGGGTTTTGCGTTGCAGGATAATGGTTTGTTTGTTGACCTGTTCATCCATATTACGTGTCAATGTGCATAACGAGTCACCGAGTTTATTGATGTCATTTGCCAGTGCTGAAAATTCACCCTGTCCGGTTTGCGGGACATGCGCAGAAAGATCGCCATTGCGCATGCGCTGTGCCCATTCACGTAATTGTGCCAGCGGCAGAAGCAAATGGCTTTTCATGCATTGTGCGATGCGTGAAATGAGAAAAAAACTGATGCTGACAAGAACGATTTGACTAATGGCCAAAGCGGTCGGGTATTGCGGCCAAAGCCAGGCGGCAATGGCAGAGAGCAATATAGCAGACAAAACAGTGATCAGGCCGGTTAACAGTGGCCGAAAAAGTTCACTGTTATTATTGTCGCTCTCGTTGGTATTGTTTTTCGACATGATAGAAACGTGTTGCCTGAATTATTTCGGTGCATCGTTTTCTGTGGGTGATTTGTAGTTGGGATCATTGGGGTTAAGAAAGATAAAATGGTACTGGTCATTTTCGATCTTGACATAGTCAACGTGTGCACCCTTTAATAATTCCAGGCAATCCGGGCTGACCAGAAAATTAACATTGTCATAGATGAATTGCACATCACCTTCTTTTGTTTCGTCGAAACCCATGCCGTAGTTAATGGTCTCATCTGCCGTCATGGTGGCGGCTATGCGCAGTGCCGTAGTGCTGTGCTCACTGTCCTGTATATTGGTTTTTATCTGTGCAATGGCGGCGGGGGAAAAGCTGATGATATTCATGTGTGGCTGCTTTCTCTGTTGGTCGTTGGTGATTATTACATTGCTGCGCGGAAAAAATCCGGACTATTTATGTTCGCGGACAAAGTCAACAAACTGTTTTACCCAAGGGTTTTTTTCCACGTTGCGCATATGGCTGTAATTGGCCAGCACATTACGATGAACGATACCATCGCACTGGCCATTCATTCCATGGCCACGTAATACACGATAAGCGAATTGTGTATTTTTTTCGAGGTTTTCAGCAGAGGAATAATGAAACTCATGGGCGTTAATATATTCATTGTTATCGGTCACCTTGTTCCACAGGGAATTTTGCATTCTGGCCAGTTGCACATAACCCCGTCCCTGCGGGCGCTGGTGCATCCGTGTATCCATGGGGAGCGCACCCACCATGCTGCACTTGCCTTCATTCCATTGCAGGCTGCGTGACAAATACATCAGGCCGCCGCACTCGGCATATACCGGCAGGCCTGCCTCAATGGCGGTACGAATACTGTCACGCAAAGAGATATTATTTTCCAGCGCCTGCATTTGCGTTTCCGGAAAACCACCACCGATAAACAGACCATCGATTTTGGGTAATTGTCTGTCATGCAGTGTATACTTACCAGCTCTGCACCTGCGGTACGAAAGGCCGCAAGGTCATCGGGATAATAAAAACCAAAGGCGGTATCCTGCGCGATACCGATACGAATATCTGTGGTGATAACTTCAGTTTTTGGCAAGGGCTGATAGGCTGGTGTCGAGGCATGGCTGGCAATATGTTGCAGCTGGTCGAGATTCACCTGCTGGCCAATAACATCGGCAATGGCGCAGATTTGCCTTTCCACAGAGGCCGCTTCGTTGCTGGGCACCAGGCCCAGATGCCGCTCCTGAATATCCAGCATGGGGTCATGGTGCACTGCACCCACCACCGGCACATCGGTGTAGTGCTCAATGACGGCACGCAGTTTGGACTCGTGACGACTGCCACCCAGTTTATTGAGAATCACTCCTGCAATGTTAATACCTTTCTCAAAAGCCTGGTAACCGAGAATCAGCGGGGCAATACCACGGGTCATGCCCTGGGCATCGATGACCAGAATTACCGGTGAATGGAGCAGAGAGACCAGTGCTGCGTTGCTGTTAGTCCCCACAAGATCAAGACCATCGTAGAGCCCCTTGTTACCTTCGATGATGCTGATGTCAGTTGAATCAGTGCGATGGCCAAAAGCGCTGAGAATTTCGTGATGGCTCT